>CAYTXT010000056.1:0-1575 GCA_964442245.1 uncultured Candidatus Izemoplasmatales bacterium | reverse complement strand
TCCCATGCGAGTTGTCGTACCATCTTGCCTATTATACCAAAGAAAACAGCGCTTTTGCGCCGTTATCCTATGATCACCGTGTTGATGTTTGATTCATCAGTACCAAATTCATGAACCCATTTTGTTAACCATGTCGCATCAGTCCTACCCATCGCCAGGGTCAAAGGCAAAGGGGATTCTTGAAGGCGGAACGCAAGTTCTGCGAGATTGTTTGCAACAAGAATCGTAAACTGGGGATTTTGACCACACACTTGCGTAATATCAGCAAAATAAGTTTTACCTGTTTGATAGAGTACAATCGTTATTTCTTTCTCTGTCGATTGAAACTTTTTCACATGTGCTCTTACAAGCCCAACCGCATCATTCGTAATCAGCCAAGTTCCTTTCTCAGGAAGGCGATATACATTATCTTCAAATTTAATATAGACGAGACTGTTTTCTTCCAATCCAAACAGGGTCTGGATAAATGGGGAATCATCAATCATTAAATAAAATTCAAAAAAGAATTCTTCAGGATTACTTGCCGCCACGACCGGTTTACTACTATTGGGCCCCAAGATTTTATCAGGGATCGCAAAACGAGCCGCTTGACCTGGTTGCCAGGTGGTATCTTTGGCAGGAATGAGTTTAATTTGTACCGTAGTGGAATCAAGCGACTCTAACGAATGAAACTGCATCGGTAAAATCATGTTAATATTCACCCATTGATTCTGTAACCGGAGATGCATTCATGAATAAACTGATTCCGAAAGCAATTAACCCCACAATGGCAGCGATTAAGAACAGCAGCGTTGGTGTAATGGCATACAAGTATCCACCAACAATCGGTCCGATAAACATGCCCATCATCTTCGCTGATTCACTCATCCCAATCATTTGACCTTGGTATTTCGATAATTTTGAAATGTAGGAATTATGCAGGGGATCATAAATAGACCTTGTCATCATAAAGAGTAGATGTGTCGTGAAGATTGCCACAATAAAGGGAGTAATCACTTGGAACGTAAATATCAACGATACGGAGATAATCAAAATACTAATTTGAAGAAGTCGATAATCTTTAATGTATTTGACTAAGAGCGGCAAAATGACAAAGTTGGTAGCCACACTTAGAATTCCAGTTAGCAAGACAAACATTCCAAGCTGCGAGGCATCATATCCTTGGTCAATAAAATATACATCAAAGTATCGAATAACCGTATTCACGACTGCCGATACCATAAAATACATAGCAATCATATAAAAACCACGAAGTGGAATTTGCAAACTTAACTTTGGTGCTTTCGTCAGAATTACTTTTACGTTATCTAGCATTAATGAGACCAGTGCAACACTCCACAAAACCCCAGTTTGTAAAAAGAAAATAGTTTGCGGCGCAAAAAACAAACTAAGTTGGCCGCCGACAAAATACCCCACCGATACAAAGAGTAATTGCGACCCAGCAACAATCGCTAAGGCGGTAGAACGCTCCTTATTCGAGGTTACTTTTACGACATAACTAATCATAATAGGGAACACAAACGCCACGGACAATCCTGCGCCAAGTCGTGCGAGCGTTAAGCCTATAATTTCAGT
>CAYTXT010000055.1:0-1603 GCA_964442245.1 uncultured Candidatus Izemoplasmatales bacterium | reverse complement strand
GCACATGGTGTATCGCTATTGAAAATCAAGTGATTAATGCCAAACCTCACGTTAACTTAGTCAAAAAAGAAAATGGCTACGAGAAGAAAATTTACCACGAAGTTTAAAAAGAGGGTTGTCTTGGAAGACTTCGGACTCCTCCCTTTCGACCAAAATGGACGCCAAGCACTCATGAATATTGTGGAACATAAATACGACCAGTCTTCGCTTATCATCACTTCTCAAATCCCCGTCGCTAACTGGCATCAACTCATAGGAGAAGGTACTATCGCTGATGCTATCCTTGATCGTATCATACACACCTCACATCGCATTGTCCTCGAAGGAGAATTGCTGCGAAAGAACACGAAATTGACTGATTAAATAAATTTATAAAGGGCTTTCTCATAAAAAATTGATTTTCTTCAAAGCGTCGATTAATTCGTGAAAGTTGTCTTGAAATCGCTCCATCTGAGCGACAACATTCTTCGGTTTCCACCTTCGAAATAACTCCAAGACAATGGTCCTAGCGCTTGCCATTATTTTGGTAATAGGTTTTTTTTTGTTCTGAACATATCCTCTTTAAGGCTGACATCTCGATAATGATTATTGACCTCTATAGCCCAATGATTTCTTACAGCCCCAAAATATTCAAGCGCGTTTTCGCTTTCCCCATTGGAAATATAATAAGCTGTTTCTTCACTTGATTCATTGGTTTTCAGCAAGGTACGGCTGCGCTGAACACGGATGAGGCTTTTAAAGCCAGAATCATTCCAGCGACTTTCAAAGTATTCTTCACTAATGTCAAAACAAGCATACTCGCGAATTTCCAGACGGCCATGACCTTTATCTACCGTTGTGTGTGTCGTTTTGGCTGAGAAGGCATCCGAATGATCTATCATATCTTTGAGTAAGTCTTTTTGATTATCCTTTAATCCTATGACAAATATACCTCCAGCGTCCTCAACCAAGGAGGTCATCCCAGGGTGTAAGTGTAAGGCATCAGCTGTAATTTGCTGGGTTTTTATCCCCGTATTATCAACTAATTGCTGCAAACAAGGTTTTTCACTCTCCTTAGTACCGTTGTAAAAGGCTTGACCCACTACTGCTCTATCTTTATGACGCACTATTTGTACGGACACCTCACCTCGTTTATCGCCTTTTTCTATACTTCCTCTAAGTTCTTTACCATCGCCAGCAAACCACTGACGTTCTGAATCCTGTAATTCAATATTGAAAAACTTGAACAGCAACTGCTCGAATAAAGCTTGATTTACACTTGCTAGTATTCTTGGCAATTGCGCTCTGGACACAACTCGTTCAATATCAATGCTCAATAGCTCGCACACTTGGGGATGAGTGTTAACCATGCACCTGTGAATACTTGACAAGGTTCCATCTCGATTGCGTAACAACCCCATCATAACACCAAGTAAAACAAAAGCCATGTCATGCTTCCTACCTCGGCGATCTCTTAAATCTAATTGACAATTAGCTTTAAGTTCCTCGTAAAATGTCGTTTCTTGTTCCAAGTCGTGAGTGGGATGAGTTCGTTAATTTAGTTGTGGAAAACCAAATTTACATCTTTATACCACTCACGCATTTTTTATGAGAAAGCCCTTTA
>CAYTXT010000054.1:0-1719 GCA_964442245.1 uncultured Candidatus Izemoplasmatales bacterium | reverse complement strand
CAAGGAAAAAAACTCATTGAGGAAGCTGAGTTAACCAATAAAGATTTGTTATTCCAAAAACAAAATAGACTGTATGCTTATTTAAAAATGCGACAAAGCCAAATGAACCGCGTACGACGTCTGTTTCGCTTGGTCCAATACATTCATGTAAAAACGGATTATGCCGCAGGCATTATCCAATTTCTCCAGGACTTAATTCCTGCGATAGGAACCAAAGACCAAGCCTCCAGGCTTCGTCAAGAACTCCAACAACTTCATGATGACTACAAAGAAAAACCTCTCCCACAAACGAGAGAGGAATTTGAAGTTCGAGCGATTTTATTTCAAATGCTCTTTGAGCTTGATTATTTCTTAGCCTTAAAGATTCAGTATCATCAAACTACTTAATAAAAGACTGATATTTATTCGCTAGGTTTAATAGTGCCTGATCATTCGATAATTCACCAACTAACGTAACCCCTCTTGGAAACTCTTTCCACTCGGGTTCAGGGATATTCACACTAGGGTTTCCATGAATCGGGGCCCAGTCTGTCCAACCTGCACACGCGACCGCCAAATAACCTTCGTTGATTTTATCTTGGGCGAAACTCGCCTGAGCTTGTTGCTGTTTCACAAGCGCTAGATAATCAATATCATCTATTGGTTTTGCATATTTTAAAGAATCGGCGAGCAATGAGATGCCATATTTCATGGCTCTTTTTTTATGCTTTTTATATTCTGCAATCAAATCTTCCATCGATTGAAGGCGGTAGCCCTCAATCGTCGATAAGAACGCACTCATGGCAGGGGCAAACTCCGTTAATAACAATGTCGCATTATCAATCTCTTGTTCATCGATTTGGATTTCATCCACCTGTAAACCCATGGCCTGAAAGCGTGGAATGGCTAAAGATTTAATTTCTTCTTTCCATGCTTCAGGAATATAGGATTCTTTGTGATTAATATCAACCCATAAAATCTTCCCTTTCACAGGTTTATCCAAGTCCTTGGTATAAGCACCAATATTACCGGTTAAGGCATCCATCATGATCGCAATGTCTTCGACCGTTTTCGCAAATGGACCGGCGGTATCTTGCGAGGGAGAAATCGGAATGATTCCATGTTGCGGAATCAGTCCATTGGTCGGCTTTAAGGTCACCACTTGGTTAAACATCGCAGGTGCCATCAACGACCCATTCGTTTCAGAACCAATGGAGGCGGGAACGATATCTAATGCAACCGCAACGGCACTTCCGGTGGAAGAGCCTAAGGGGTCGACCGATTCATCATATGGATGTTTGACTTGCCCATACATGGAACCATACCCATTGGGCATGCCTTCACGGGTTAAGAAGTTCGCAAGTTCACTTAAATTGGCTTTGCCGAGAATCACTGCTCCTGCTTTGATCAGTCTCTCTACAATTTCTGCATTATAAGGCGGCATTAAATCACGAAAGGCATAGGAGTTCGCTGTCGTTGGGGTACCGTCTTGATACAAGATATTATCTTTAATCACAATCGGGATCCCATGAAGCGGTCCGCGAACGCGGCCGGCTTTGCGTTCGGCATCCATTTTCTTCGCTCGCTCTAAGGCTAAAGGACTCATTACCCCGATGGCGTTTTTGTCTTTGACTTCTTCTGCACGAGCCATTGCTCGTTCAGCCAGTTCAACACTGGTAATTAAACCTTGAGATAAGGCTTCTTGCATTTGTTTTATTGTCATACAAACCTCGCAAACCA
>CAYTXT010000053.1:0-1735 GCA_964442245.1 uncultured Candidatus Izemoplasmatales bacterium | reverse complement strand
CCCCCTCTTGCATCGGAAGTAAACCGATGAGAATTTTTTGAGTGGTACTTTTCCCAGCACCATTGGGACCTAAAAACCCAAATGTTTCTCCAGCTTTGATACTAAAACTAATATCATCAACTTGATACGTCCCATCATGGTGATAACTAAATTTTAAATTTTTAACCTCAATCATACGTTCTCCTTCTTAAACAATCGCTGTAGTGTTTGAATCCATGGTTTTATCGCCTGTTCCAGTTGATTGGCTAATTGATCTGGTTCTACTTTCGTGTTGAGTATTTGGTCACCAACTTTTTCCAAAACCATAAATGAAATACTCATCATTTCTTGTGGTGTCACGTCCTCCCGGTACTCTGACATATCTAGGTCATGCAGAAACTGTTGATACAGTTCATTATTAAAGTCTTCTTGAACCTGGCGTACTTGGGTTCTCAAGTCATGATTCTCATCAAGTCCAAGGGTTGTAATAAAGGCAATGGCTGGATCTGGGTTCCTTAATACTAATGCTTTATAGGTCATTAACTCCGTCAACCGTTCAAATAAATCACGACTTTGATATGAAAATTGGTCCTGGAATGATTTATTTATTCGCGCTAACGCTTCTTCTATCGCAGAGCGAAATAATGCTTCTTTCGATCCGAAATAGTGAAAAATCAATCCCTTCGATAGATTGGCTGCTTTAGAAATAGTATTTGTACTTGCCTTGTCATAGCCGTGTTTGGCAAATTCCACCATGGCATGCTCTAAGATGGTTGTTTGTTTTTCCATATTGACCACCCCGGTCAATTTCATTATACGCTTTTCCAATAACTAGTCAATAAAAAAGTCAGCTAGGCTGACTTTAGGTACTCAGGTTTATTTTTTGTGAACCACCCTTGCATATACGTACATGTGCAATGAAGTTTCTTCCCGGTGGTATCGGATAACGTCATGAGCTCATCAAGCAAATAATTTTTTGCTTTTGTTCCACGAAAACTAGGATCGACAAAGATAAAGATCGCATCGATATCTTCCTTACGCTCAGCATAGTTCAAATACCCGATAATTTTTCCTTCTTCGACTAAATCGAAGCGATGTTTTTTACTTACTATTTCCATTATCAATTAGTCCTCGCTGCGTTAACCTGTCTATTACAGCATACACAACCTGACATAACGATTGATGAATCATGCTTTCTGGATACTTGCCCAGCTGAAATTCACAATCGTGTTGTAGTTGATGAATCGTTCGGTACGTGAAGTTAATGCCCCAGTTAATCTCTAATTCTGTCTTATGTTCTTCTCCCTGGCCAATTACTTGGCAAAGAAAGATTTCATTATGATGCGTCATCTCACCTTCTACATAAATTACTTGAGCAAGATGATCGACGACCTCTACAAGGTATCCTGTTTCTTCTTCCATTTCCCGAATTAGACATTCTTCTTGGGTCTCATTTTCTTCTAGCGCACCTCCAGGAAACAAGTAACAGTCATGTTCATTCACATACATAATCCCAATTTGATTCTCATGAATTAACACGCCGCGAACGGCTAAGCGTGTTTTACCCACGAATGACTCGGTCCATCACCGTCTTAATGCGTGAAGCGAGTCCTTGAACTTGACGAAGTGGAATCGCACATAATGCCACTCTGACACCACCGGCTAACGAGATGGTATAAATCAATTCTTCACGCAGCCCTTGATCGACGGCTTCACGGTATGTGGGATCAAGCGGTAAGGTGACAAAGAATCCTTC
>CAYTXT010000052.1:0-1896 GCA_964442245.1 uncultured Candidatus Izemoplasmatales bacterium | reverse complement strand
TTAACTTTATTAAGCGGTGTTTAAGTCATGAAATATGTATACAGTTTTCTAGCTTTTAATTGGCTGATTTATCTTCAGGCGCAAGTGTTTACTAACGAAGGATTTAGTCAAAACCTCATAGCCTTAAGTTCCAGTTTAGATGGTTGGGGTAATGGGGTAAGTATTTTTGATTTTAATCAAGACGGGTGGGATGATTTAAGTATTGTTAACAACAACGATACTATTCAGTTCTACATGAATAATCATGGCGTTTTGGAAAGAGCTCCATTTGAGTTTTACAGTCCAGGTGAGAATAAACATCTTTTGTGGGTAGATTATGATAATGATTATGATTACGATATATTGCTCACCAGAAAGAACGGAACTGTCTTACTCTTACAAAATGATGGTAATATGCAGTTTACAGATGTTACCTTGAGCGCGGGATTACCCTCTACTCCAAATAAAAATTATTCTGCTTCATTTGCGGATTATGATTTAGACGGGGATCTTGACTTGTTTGTCGTAAAATATGATTTATTTGGAGATTCTACCACCTCGCATTCCCGAAATAATTTATACCAGAATGATGGTGATGGAACGTTTACTGATCTGACATTGAATGTTGGTTTTCGACAATATGTGGCCACTTCGTATCAAGGACTCTGGTTTGACTACAATCGAGATATTTTCCCTGATCTCTTTGTTATTAACGATCGGACTTGCTGTATAAATGAATTTTATAAAAATAATGGTGATGGTACATTTACTGATGTTGTTGCGGCGACTGGGACGCAAATGGTTGGTCAAAGCCCAATGTCCTTATCTATAGGAGATCACGATAATGATGGCGACTATGACTTTTACATCAGTAATACTGGGACTAATTCTAGCAAAGGTGTACTTTTTTCGCAACAAAGTGACACCACTTTTTTAGATACAGCAGTAGAAAAAGGTATTGAAATTTTGGAAAATACTTGGGGTTCTTCTTGGTTTGATTATGATAATGACAGCTATTTGGATTTGTTTGTTGCCTCAGGCAGCAATATTTCGAACATTTTTTTTAACGGTAAAAATTATTTCTTTCAAAGTAGCGCTTCTTCGAGTTTTATTCGAGATACCTCCATCTTCATTGGAGATTATGGAGCGAAAAGTACGGGTCTGGCCTGCGGGGATTTCAATAATGATGGTTATCCAGATGTGGTAATTAGAAATTCTAATACAAGTCATCATTTTTTATGGCAGAATAGCGGTGGAACAAATAACTATATCAAAATATCATTAAAGGGAACTGTTTCCAACACAATGGCTATTGGTGCTGAAATCATAGTATTTACAGCTAATCAGACTCTTCGTAAGTATCTTGTTTGCGGTGAAAACTATCTCGGGCAAAATTCCCAACATCACCTTTTTGGCTTGGCTCAACATAACATAGTAGATTCTGTCCATGTTATTTATCCCAGTGGTATAATCGATCGGTATTATAACTTACAAGTCAATCAGAGCTATCTCCTTATCGAAGGGGAAACTAATGCAGGTTTTCAAGTTGAAGTTATTGGCAATCAGATTTTTTGCGAAGGGGATTCGCTTATTTTACAGGCACCAGGTGCTTTAAGCTATCTTTGGAATACAGGGGATACTTTGCAACAGTTAAAAGTCTTTGAGGAAGGTGATTATCGGGTGTCAATTATCGATTCGCTAGGGCAATCCCGCACAAGTGATTGGGTTTTTATCAACCGAATTGATCAACCCATTATAACCACCTCTACAGAAAATATTTCTTGCTTTGGTGGCAGCGATGGTTCTATCGAACTAGAAGTAGTTAATGATGGTGAAAATTATATGGTAATGTGGCCAGATTCTTCAGAGGGACTAATGCTTGATTCTCTCAGTGCAGGAACATATATTTACCGCTAT
>CAYTXT010000051.1:0-1901 GCA_964442245.1 uncultured Candidatus Izemoplasmatales bacterium | reverse complement strand
GTTGCTAGTGCCAAGGCCGCTGGATTTGTATTTAAAGATGTAGCCTAATGAGAGAAATTTTACAAAACAAAACACTCGTTAAGCTATTTATTGTCTATTCGCTGGTGTCGATCTCGGCAAACTTTCAACATCCGGTCACTCCGGACTTTTTGAATAACATTGGGTTAGACATTAGCCTATACGGGTTTCTCTTTGCCTTTATGGCGCTTGGACTCTCATTAGCAGCCCCGATTTCTGGTCGCTTAACCGACCGCATGGGGACCCGCTGGTTACTATTTTCAGGACTCATTTCCTACGGGGTATTCCAGAGCGTCTTTGCGTTAAATACGGAAATTATTGGATTAACTTTAGCTCGTTTAGGGGCAGGATTATCCGTGGCGTTTGTGTTTCCGATCATGATTAGTTATGTCGTAAAAGTTACTTCAACAAAGGAGCGTTCAACCGCATTAGCCTTAGTCGCTGGTTCGCAGTTACTCTTTGTGTCAGTGGGGTATTTTGTTGGCGGTCAACTTAGTTTACTGTTTGATGCGCAGATGATTTTCTTTTTACAGACTGGTGTTCTATGGAGCGTTGCTGTTATCTCGTTAATCTTAGATAACGTGAAGGTGATTTTGGCGAAGGCACCGAAGTTAAGCTTACAAATTCCACTTCGTGGTTTTTATATGATTGCGATGTATTTCTTAGTGTCTGCGGTCGTAAATACGGTGATTCGATACTTTGATGTTTACTTCATTGATCAAGGATATGATGCCTCTCAATTAGGACAATTTGTCTTATTAACTGGGATCTTAAGTGTCTCAACTAACTTTGTCATTTTGCCGGTCTTGGTTAAATATGTTAAAGATTACCGTCTCTTGCAAGTTAGTATTTTGATTATTTCGGTTTCGTTAATCCTTACCTTTCAAGTGATTACCCCATTCATTGTTGCAATCTTTACGACCCATTTACTGTTTATGATGACAAGATCAATTTATGATCCACTCCATAATTCCTACATTTCAAAATTATCGAAGTATCAAGGTCAAATGATCGGAATGAGTGAATCGGCAAAAATGATGGGGATGTTCATTGGTCCGATTGTTGGCGGATACTTGTATGCCGTAACCCCAACCCTACTCTTTTTAGTCGCTGCTATTGTCGGTTTGATTGCCTTTGGGATTAGTTTATTTATGAATGCATCCCCCGTGACAGAAGTGATGGGTGAAAACTAAGATGATTTTACCGATGCAGTTTCATTCCTTAGAATCACTAGATCCAAACACCGTTCAAATTAAACTTGTTCCTGCCAAAGATACGACATGGCAAACCGGTCAATCGGCTCGTTTTGCGATTCCTGACAAAACGCTAGGGCCAAATAGTAGTAAACCGGTGGTTGCTGCCAGTGGCCCCGATGAATTTTTCTTTGAGTTTTTTTTAGCGATTGATGATTCGCCGTTTATCCAAACCTTGTTTGGCTTAGAAGAAAGTAGTTTGGTTTATATCAAATTTGAAGATGATGTGTATACCTTGCCAGAACAAGGAACGTGGCTTATCACAAATGATGCGATTGGACTTGCTCGAGCATATGTGAAAAAGTATCAAGCCACCGCAAGCGAAATTACGATGGTGTTATATCAAACAGGCAAAACCTATTTTGGGGATATTACCCGAGTATGTGGTCAAAATCCTCACTTTACGATTCTCGTTGCAAACAATCTTGCAGAACTCGCATTCCGTCTTCAAGAATCCTCGTTACCCCTCACCTTAGCCATGGGAGTGAGTGATGCGACATGGTTGATGAAGTGGGTTAAAGAGTTTGGTGTGGATGAACCCAGTGTTAACAAAGTGATTATCGGATAACGGCGCGAAAGCGCTGTTTTCTTTGGTATAATAGGCAAGATGGTACGACAACTCGCATGGGA
>CAYTXT010000050.1:0-1905 GCA_964442245.1 uncultured Candidatus Izemoplasmatales bacterium | reverse complement strand
TAGATCGTATTGAGATTCGATACCGTACCGATGAACAAGATTCCTTTGTTCTTCAGTTAGAAGCGGCAACATGGAATACTGTATTCTTGCAACCGGGTCAAATTGCGAACATCTTACTACGTAACGGAAAACAAGTCGACTTCATTACCAACTATGTCTTCAATGATGGAACCGAAGTGAGTGAGAGTTTCTTGGTATCGCATGAAGGAGAATTTATTAACGTTATCTTATATAACGATCCAAACCTCTTCTTACATGTAGTCTTGTACACAATGATCACAGGTTACATTGGATATATTGTGTATCCCTATTTACCTGAGAAAAAAGAAAACCCCCTCGTGAATTAATCACGAAGGGGTATTTTTTTCATCATATATAAGAATGGAGTATCGAAGATCGCAACCATTACCTTAATCAAGTAGGTGGTAATCCCAATCTCTATTACGTCGGACCCAGAATATAGTCCGATAAATGCAATGGGAACGAAGATTGCGGTATCAAGGAGTTGAGAGAGTAAGGTGGATCCGTTATTTCGTATCCATAACGGGAGATTACGCTGGCGAATTCGGTCGTAAATATAGACATCCACCCACTGACTCACAAGATACGCGAGAATACTACCGACTGCGATACGGGGGAGTAGTCCGAAGGTATAAGCCAGTGCACTGTGTCCTTCGTCCCATGAGGTTGGTTCAAACATAATCGCAATCTGCATGATGACTAAGGTGGATAACATCACGGCAAAGCCTAAATACACCGCATGTTTTGCTTCCTTAACCCCGTATAATTCGTTGATCGCATCGGTGACTAAGAAAATGGTTCCATACATAATGTTGCCTAAGGTTGCGGTTAATCCAAACAGTTCAACATTCTTTGTGACTTGAATGTTCGCTAGGATAATTCCAAGGGTTACCCAAGCAAATAACCCTGTTTTACCAAACTGATAATAAATCCCAACCACCAAGGCAAAGTTTACCAAGGCGAATAATATCCATAAGAATTCGTTCATAAAAGCCTCCAAAGAAAGATTATAACATGGTTGGGCAATTGAAACATGAGGTTGAATTCGCTATGATTAAGCAATACATAAGGAGATATTATGCCCGTTCAAGACCGCGTATTTAAAACCGTCCAAGACGCTAAAAAAGCCAAAGATCAATTTGGTGAAAAAGTCGTTAATGCGACCCTTGGTGCATTATATGATGAAACCCCAGAACTGGTAGCGTATGATTCCTTTTATTCTGTCTTTGAATCGTTATCTCGTAAAGAGCTAGCCGCCTATGCATCACATCTTCAAGGCGTCCCTGCGTTTCGCGAGGCCCTTGCTGAGTGGTTAGGGATTAGCGATGTAGAAATCATTGCCTCACCAGGCTCTACTGGCGCCTTAAGTTTAGCGATTCATGAAACGTTAAGTGAAGGTCAAACGATTGTCATCCCGAGTATATACTGGGGACCCTATGAACTCATGGCCCAGTTTCAACATTTGAATGTTGCTCATTATGAGATGTTTCATGAGCGCGGCTTTAATGTTAAAGACTTCAAACGTGTGACAACAGAAATCATTCAAGAACAAGGTCGTTTAACCGTTTTAATCAATGACCCAGCGCAAAACCCGACGGGGTACTCCATGACAGACGCTGAATGGGCGGCTGTGATGAAACGTCTTCGATCCTTAACAGAATTTGGTGAAATTAACGTCATTTTAGATATTGCCTATATCGACTATACGAAAGCAGATGACAAACGCCGACGTTTGTTTCAACACTTTGTTGATTTACCGGAAGGGCTCAATGTCTTAGTGTGTACGTCATTATCAAAAACAGCGACTGCATATGGTCTTCGTTTAGGTGGACTAGTCATTTTCTCCAAACAAAAAGACCGCCTATTTGAACAATACAGTGCGGG
>CAYTXT010000049.1:0-2021 GCA_964442245.1 uncultured Candidatus Izemoplasmatales bacterium | reverse complement strand
AGATTCGTTTGAAAACCAACGAGGTTATATAGCGACCCCGTGGCTTTTTCTTTTCGAAGTTGAACAACCGCATGGGGTTGTTCTCCGTTATGTTCCAGTCCTACTGGCTTTAAGGGACCATAAAGTAGAGTTTCTTCCCCGCGACGTCCCATGACTTCAACCGGCATACAACCTTCAAAGATCTCTTTTTCAAATTCGCGTAGCACAACAGTATCGGCATTCATGAGCGTTTGATAAAAATGCTCATACTCTTCTTTGGTTAAAGGGCAATTTAAATAATCGGCATCACCTTTGTCATATCGACTTTTAAAATACGCATGATTCATATCCACTGAATCGATATCAACAATCGGAGCCGCCGCATCAAAGAAATGAAGATGATCTTCGCCAAAGAAAGCATGAAGTTCTTTGCTTAAGGCATCACTAGTTAACGGACCTGTTGCTATAATCGTCGGTCCTTCAGGTATAGACGTAATTTCTTCTCGAAGAATGGTAATCAAAGGATGTGATTCAATCTTAGCGGTAATATACTGACTAAATGCGTCACGATCAACCGCTAGAGCAGACCCCGCCGGAACTTGGGTTAAATCTGCCGCTTCAATAATTAAACTACCTAATTGACGCATTTCTTCTTTGAGTAAACCAACGGCATTGAACGGATCATTGGAACGAAGCGAGTTACTACAAACAAGCTCAGCAAAATCACTGGTGTGATGCGCAGGAGTGGATTTCACACCGCGCATTTCCACAAGTGTTACTGGAATGCCTTTGGAGGCAATATAGAACGCTGCTTCTGAGCCAGCTAACCCAGCTCCAATGATCGTGACATTTTTCATATAGCGTTATTTTATCACACAAAAAGAGCCCAAATGGGCTACTTAAGTGTGATATGAAAGGTTTTACTCGTATGGTTTGACAACTCACCATCAACACTAAAGAGTTCTCTTGTAGGTGATTCTATTAAGACCTCTTTGGCTTGTTGGTAATGGACGAATTGTTTGTATTTTAAGTGGTTGCCTTTATATATCGTGGGAAAGACTTGAAAGAGGCGTAAGCGGCTAATGGAGTGAACAATAATCACATCCACCAAACCATCCTTCATATCCGCATTGGGTGTAACCATCATCCCACCGCCAAAGAATTTACCCGTTTGAACAGCGACTAAATAGGCCTTATCAAAAGACTTGGTCTCTCCATCAAACGTTACCGTAATGGATTTGGGTTGATAGGAGACAAAGTTTTTAAGTGTGGCTTTAAAATAGGTCCACGTGTTCTTCTTGGTGTATTTGTTGTAGTCAAGTAGAACCCCGTTCGAGATACCTAAGCCAAAGGTATTAATAAACGGCGTGACTTGAGAAGTTGTCACGATTGGACGATCATATTCTTTGGTATATAAGACATCATCAAACCCAGTGGAACGTAAATAATCATTTCCCGTTCCAGCTCTGACAAACCGAATATTACCGTCGTGATTACCTCGACGACGTATAAACTGGGAAAAGGTTCCATCCCCACCTAAGACGACAATTTCATCCTTCGGATCAAAGGTCGTTAATAATGCTTCTAAATATTCATAATCTAAAACATTGTAAACTTGATACTCAGACGATAATGCGGCCGTATAACGGTCGCATTCCTTTTTTCCTTGATGAGACTTGGCTAGTGGATTATAAAAGACGCGAATCATAATTTTCCTTTATTCTCGATTTCAGATTCAAACAGCTTAATGAAATCATCCAAAGTATAAGTGGTTTGTTCTTGAGATCCATATGGTCTAACGGTAACGGTTTTATGTTCGACTTCTTCATTTCCGATGACGATTTGATAATTCACTTTTTGCGTTTGGGATTGACGAATTTTATATCCTAGTTTTTCTTCACGGGCATCCAGTTCAACCCGGTGACCTCGTTTAAAGAGTTGTTGCTGAATTTCTTGAGCGTAATCAAAGTGGAATTCATTATTCACTGGAATGACGACTGCTTGGACCGGCGCTAACCATAACGGGAAGGCACCACGGTATT
>CAYTXT010000048.1:0-2191 GCA_964442245.1 uncultured Candidatus Izemoplasmatales bacterium | reverse complement strand
GGTTTACCTGCAAGATACATTCATTCGACAACATCGATGATGCAAATGAGCGATTCGGATGAGGCGATGCGAATGCTGAAAGCGTTCGTTTCTAGACTTGACCAAACTCAACTAAAAAAAATAAAAGGCCTTGTCTAGTTTTTTCGTTGACACATCAATAGCATAAAACTATAATTGCCATAGATTAGAAGATAGGAGACCAAGACAAATGGATTACTATGAGCGAGTTGTCCAAATCATTGCCGAAGAACTAGGAGTCGATCCAGACGAACTATCGATGGAAACTCATATTACGGACGATTTAGATGCAGACTCGTTAGATGCCATGGAAGTCATCTTAAAAATCGAAGAAGAATTTGATGTTGAAATTCCCGATGACCTTGTCCAACGCATCCAAACTATTGCGGATGTTGTTGAATTTTTAGATAATAATGCGTAATTGAAGGCTCGCTTGAGCCTTTTTTTATTTTTGTAAGTCGGTATAATAAGTTGAGGTGACAAGATGATTGAAACATGGCTGGCAAACATATCAAAATCAGACCAACAAATACTAAAACAAATGAGTGAAGAGGAACGAAACGATAGCTTTTATACGTCGTTATCGTTTGGTACCGGGGGTATCCGCGGTAAAGTCGGACTCGGCCCGAATCGTATGAGCGTTTATTTAGTCAAAAAAATCATGCGAGGGTATGGTCAGTTCTTACAATCTCAAGGGAAAACCAAAGTTGCGATTTTTCATGATAACCGCCAAATGGGGGATGCCTTCCAACAAGAAGCGGTAAACGTCCTAGCAACCTATGGGATTACGAGTTATGCTCATCCAGAACTACGTCCTACGCCGCTGTTATCTTTTACGATTCGCAAAATGGGATTAGATGCCGGAATTAATTTTACTGCCTCTCATAATCCCAAAGAATATCAAGGCATTAAACTTTATGATGAAACCGGATGTCAGTACATTCCTTCTCAATTAGAAGCAGTTCTGCCTTTGATCGAAGACGCCAGTTATTTTGGTGATGTACCTGAAGCGTCGTATATCCCGATTCCAATATCCGTGGAAGATGACTTTATTGCAATGGTTCATGGATTATCGATTAAATTAGGAGTCCCGATTAAAACGGTCTATACGCCACTTCATGGCGCTGGGTCAACGTTAATTAAACGAGTCATTACGGATGTGATTCCTGTTCAAGAACAAATGGTGGTTGATCCGTATTTCACCACCGTGGATTATCCCAATCCTGAATTTGAAACAGCCTATGAATATGCGTATAAAACCGCCAAAGAAGTTGGTGCTGAGTTGATCTTAGCCTCAGACCCCGATGCGGACCGCATTGGGTGTAGTGTCCTCCATCAAGGCGCATACCGTTTCTTAAGCGGGAATGAAATTGCCGTCTTGATTTTGGATTATATCGTTTCAAATAAAACATTCGAGAATGGAATTATCTTTAAGAGCATTGTCACGAGCAAACTTGGTGATGCGATTGCAAAGAAACATGGTATCGAGGTTCAAAATACGCTAACCGGCTTTAAATGGATGGGGTATGAAATGAACCATACGACCAAACATGTCGTCATGGCGTATGAAGAATCAAATGGGGTGATCCTAAATGATTCGGTTCGAGATAAAGATGCCTTTCAAGGCATGTTTATCCTTCATGAAGCAGCTTCCGTCTATAAAGCTCGAGGAATCACGTTAGTGGACCGGTTAGACGAATTAAGCAAGGAATATGGTCACTATCAAAATGAGACCTTAAACTTCGTTTTAGAGGGGGAATCTGGAATGAGATTAATTTCTCACTTAATGACACAATTTCGTCAGGAGTCACTACCTGGGCTTGATTCTCGTTATGATTACTTGAATGACCCGGTTAACAATGATAATGTATTAGAACTTACCTTTGGACCATCTCGAGTCATGGTTCGTCCTTCCGGGACCGAACCCAAACTCAAGATGTACATTGAAACGGTAAGTAATGAAGCATCACACAACCAAATTATTAGTAACCTCCATCAATGGGTGGAAGAAATGAGTCAAACATGGACTACAGCAAACGTAGAATAAGACTATCAAAAGATCTTCAAGCCAATAGCTTGTTGATTTTACATGCAGGAAATCTTAAACACCGTTCCCAAGACAGTTACTATTCGTTTGAAGTCTCTCGTAACTTTTACTACCTAACAGGGTTAA
>CAYTXT010000047.1:0-2314 GCA_964442245.1 uncultured Candidatus Izemoplasmatales bacterium | reverse complement strand
ACGCTAAATTTTCAATTTGTTGGCCGCCATCATTCACATAAAACTCTTTATGAACGCTGTAGCCAGCTTTTGTTAATATACGAGATAAACTATCCCCGTACGCACCGCCTCTTGCGTGTCCAATGTGTAACAGTCCAGTTGGATTGGCGGAAACATATTCGACGAGTATTTTATGATCTTTTCCGATACTACTTGAACCATAATCAGCTTCTTGATGAATCAGTGAGATTACAGACTGAAGTACGGTTTTATCAAACGTAATGTTTATAAACCCTGGTCCAGCAATTTCGATTTTTGTGAGAGGAAGGTTTGATTGTTCTAACGAAGCAATAACCCCTTGCGCAATATCACGGGGTGGTTTTTTAGCGAGTTTTGTTGTCACCATCGCAACGTTCGTTGCATAATCCCCATGCGAGGCATCTTTGGTTTTCGATAGTTCGATCACTACATCAAAAAGACCATATTCTAGTTGAATATGGGATGATATCGCATCTTTAATGTTTTGTAACAGCGTCGTTAAATGCATAGTTCCTCAAACGTAAGTATACCAAATAAACCCTATGAAAAAAGTGCTTTATCAGCACTTATATCGCCTAAGAGGAGGCTGTACTAAACCTGTTTGGTTTAGGGGGGCATCTCTTGTTTCTTGAATTAGGATTCCTCCATGGAGGCATTCACACATCAGAAACCTTGATTCCCAATCTGACATTGTTCGGTTCTCTTGACGAACCAACCCTTAGGTACCTTTATTATAGCATCATGATTCATGAGGTAAAGATAACGCTATCATTAATTTTGAAGTTGTGAATGCGATTTGGCCAATGGGTATCGACACGATATACTATTCCTGGAGGTTCTATGGAACAACTCATTGAATTATTAACCTTGGATACAATCATTCGTGTCAGTAGTTATCTACTTGCTGCAATTGTACTTTCCATCATCTATGGAAGTATTATTAGTCGTTTATTAAAGCTAAATAATGGCAAGAAAAAAAGTGTAACGATCTATAAACTACTTTCTAGTCTTGGGAAGTATGTCATTTGGTTTATTGCGATTATCCTGATTCTAGAAACCTTCCAAGTTCAAACTGCACCCATCTTAGCCAGTGCAGGGGTCTTGGGGATTGCAATTGGATTTGGAGCACAAAAGATAGTTCAAGATATGATTTCTGGATTTTTTATTCTTTTTGAAGAAACGTTTTTGGTCGGTGAAGTGGTTGAAATTAGTGGGTTTCGTGGCGAGGTCATTGAAATCGGCCTACGTACCACCAAACTCAAAAGTTGGGATGGAACCCTTAAGATTTATAATAACGGAGATATCAGTGCCGTCTCCAACTTCTCTCGATATCCTTCCTTGGCCATCATTGATTTCCAAGTCGCGTATGAAACCAACCTCAAACAACTTCCTGAAATGATTGAGGAATTTATAAAAGAGTTTAATCATCCGAGTAGCACTGAAACCCTGCAGTTCTTAGGCGTTACGGACCTCGCGGATTCAGGGATTACGTGCCGTATCATCGGGAAAACAAAACCCAACGATCAACACGGACTCACAAGGGATGTTCGTCTCGCGTTAAAAGAATTCTTAGACCAAAAAGGAATCAATATTCCGTATCCACACATTGTGGTCCAACAAAAAACCCAGTCCTAGACTGGGTTTTTATATGAATGGATTATAAAATCTCGATTGATTAATAAAGATGGTTAGGCCAATTGAAATCAAAAATATTACGACAGAGACAGCAATGGTAATAAAGTCCCCACGCTTCATCGGCTGTTTGGCATACCACGTTCGCTCTTTTCGCTTTCCAAACCCTCGTAGGTCCATCCCATTGGCAATCGTATCAATCCGCTCTAAGGTCGAGAAAATTAACGGAATAATCGTGATGAGTCCAAATTTTATGCGGTTGATGACTGATGTCTTTTTCGAGAGTTCTAGTCCTCGAGCTTGTTGAGCCTTTGAGATGGTGACATATTCCTCTTGAAGATCAGGGAAATACCGAAGCGTGAGGGATAAGCTAAAGGCAATTTTATACGGTACACCAATGCCATGTAAGCTTGAGGCAAGCTCACTTGGATTGGTGGTATAAAGAAATAAGATTCCTAAGGGAATAACACTGAGATACTTTAAAAACTTCGTTATTTGAAAGAATAGTTGTTCTTGCGTGATGGTATATCGACCAAATAATGTTGCAAGCTCATTTCTTGTTCCATAAATTGATACACCATATTCTGGTTCAAACACATAGGTTAATACCGCATTTAGGATAAGGAATATCAAGACATAAATGAGAACCAAGCGCAGTGGTTTT
>CAYTXT010000046.1:0-2435 GCA_964442245.1 uncultured Candidatus Izemoplasmatales bacterium | reverse complement strand
AGGTACCGGGACCACAGCGAATAGAACTAATGTTCCTGGAAGTGATCAAACTCCACTTTATGTACTCAATCAACTGTCCGATATGCGCTTAATTAAGCAAGAAGTTCACCCTGGTCGCCGAGTGGCGGTGATTGGAGGAGGCTACATTGGGGTAGAAGTGGCCGAAAACTTAGCTCATCAAGGACTTCTAGTTCATCTGATCCAAAATAGTCAGCAACTACTTGGGGTGTATGACAGTGAGGTGGCTGCCAAAGCCGTACCCGCCTTGGAAGCCATGGGGGTATCGATTCATCTTGGTGAACAACTCCAAGAATATAAAAACGATGGTTCAACAACCATCGTTGTAACAAGTCAAGCAGAATATGAAGTCGACTTTGTAATCGAATCCATTGGTGTTCGACCCAATACCGCGTTCTTAGATCCCCTTGGATTAGAGATGCTTTCAAACGGGGCGATTATTACTGATGCCCATGGATTGACCTCAATTCCAGATATTTATGCTGCAGGAGACTGCGCAGCATATTATCACCGGATCAAAAAAGAGAATGTATATGTTCCCTTAGGAACTCATGCGAACAAAACCGGTCGGATTGTGGCAGAAAACATTGCCGGTTTAAACACAATGTTTCCAGGGATTGTAGGATCAAACATTATTAAAGTTCATACATTAGCTTTTGCTAAAACAGGATTTGGTATCGATGAAGCGAAGCGTTTAGGCCTAGATTATGATTATGTTGATGTAACGGCAAAACATCAAACGTCATATTACCCTGGAGCCACCGATTTATTTATGCGGATTGTGTTTGAAAAACAAACTGGAATCTTAAAAGGGGCACAACTCGTCGGTGAAAATGGGGTCTCGGACCGCATTAACATTATGGCCCTAGCGATTACCCAAGAACTAAGTGCTGCAGAATTTGCACAATTGGACTTTGCTTATGCCCCGCCCTTTTCTCCGGTCTGGGACCCACTTCTTGTTGCAGCAAACCAGATTAAAGCGTAAGTGCCGCACCGACTTTATCATAAAAGATCGATGGAATCTCACTTATTTGAGCCATGAACGCTCCCAGTAACATGTTACGGTCTGAAATAGCTCCACCAAGTAACGAATTATAGCGAACCGCTTCTTCAAATGAGTTTGTATGGTACATGATATGAATCACAAGGGGAATGGAATACTTAATTGCACATGCACGGCCTGAATAAGCATCAATAAACGCATTTGAATCATCCATTTCAATGGCTTTATGTAGAGCTGTTTGATATTTTTCAGGACCCAATTCAATTACTTTTTCAATTGCTTCTTTAAGGCCATGTGTCGGGAGTAGATTCAATAGCTCGTCAAACATTTTGAAATACTGATAGTAATCTTCATCCTGCGAATAAAGCTGGGTTAATTCCCATGCTTTTTTTGTATCCAATCCAAGTTCTTTCACGACCAAGTACGGCATAAACCCAACCAAGTGGTCATCATCAACGGTAAACGCAGGTATCTCAACATCCAAGCTTTTAGCTAAGATCGAAAGTACATGCTTTTTGGCATAACTTTCCACATAGCCATGATACGCACCGCCACTTTTAAATTGCTGATAGAGCAATTTGGAATAATCCAGTTGTGAAAACGAAGGATTCTCTTTCATTGAAAGATACAACCATCTGAGCATATTGCCTTGAACACTGACATCACCTAACGAGTTGTTCTCATACGATAAGTAGGCTGATGTTGCTGCTTCATAGTGCTCTTTGGTTTGGACTTGAAATAAAACGTCTTCATGTAAAGCCAACTCTTCAATGAAATGGTGATCGTAAATCCAATGTATTCCTAGTGTTGATGCATTTGCTAGTAACGCTGGCGCAATATACTTGTTCATATTACTCTCCTTGATAAATCATTTTATATCTTGAATTCCCTTCAAGACCTCACTTAGTTATATCACTGTTGTCAACCGGTGGTGGACGCACATTCTTGATAGAATGAGATGACCCAACAAGGAGAATAATGAAAGCCATCATTCAAGAACAATACGGGGATGAATCGACACTACAACTTGTGGATGTTCCATCTATACCATTAAAAAAGCCAACCGACATCGTGATTGATGTTCATGTGGCTAATATCTCTACTGGCGATAAAAATATCAATACGATGCAAGGAAACATCCTCTTCAAACTTCTGCTTCAACTCGTCTTTGGCTTTGGTAAACCCAAAGCGAAAGTACGAGGCATTAGTGGCAGTGGGGTAATTAGAGCAATCGGTTCTGACGTCACTACTTTTTGTGTGGGTGATCACGTCAATTTCATTAACTCGATGAAAGCAGGGGTCATGGCGGAGCAAGTACTTCTTTCCAACAAATCCAAACTAGCAAAAGTGGAGGAATCCGTGCCGATGGAAGCTGCCGCTCCCATCGCCTTTGGGGCATTAACTGCGATTCATT
>CAYTXT010000045.1:0-2795 GCA_964442245.1 uncultured Candidatus Izemoplasmatales bacterium | reverse complement strand
ACTGCTCCCCCGATGAGATTAATGCACTAGACTGGGCTAGAGCCGACCGATACCGAATTTATACCGATTTTGTTCGATCTTTGTTAGCGTTTCGCTCCTTGCATCCATCCTTAACCCATCCAGATGCTCATGTCAGTGTCTTTGAGGAACAAGGATTAAAGATTTTCCAATATGATTTTCTGGACGACCAGGTTCGCTTGGTGGTGAACCTTTCCCATCGTAAAATCGCCCGACACGTCGATGCGGTATTGTATTCACATCAAATCGAAGCTCGTCATTTACATCTTCAAGAAATTCACGCCTTTAGCGCCGTTGTATTATGAGACTGGATAAGTATTTAGCTCACGCGGGGTATGGTTCTCGAACCGATGTAAAGAAGTTGATCAAAAAAGGCATCGTCTTTGTGGACGATGCTTTGTGTACAGACCCTGGATTTGAGATCACACACCATCGTGTAACGCTCGAAGGACAACCAGTGAAATACCAGGCGTTTTACTACTTCATGATGAACAAACCCAAGGGGGTTCTAAGCGCCTCCAAGGATACGCGTCAGCCAACGGTATTAGACCTCATGAAGGATGCTGCCCCTGTTGCGCTTCATGTGGTGGGCCGTTTGGACAAAGACACCACAGGACTCTTGCTACTAACCAATGATGGTCAATTGGCTCATACCATCATTTCCCCTAAGACCAAAGTTGCAAAACATTACCATGTGACAATCAATGAACCGCTAACAGAAGAAGAGATTACTCGTTTGGAGCAAGGCATCATCCTTGATGGTAAACCAACACTTCCTTGTCAGATTCATAGCGTCCACGAGACGACCTATGAAATGGTGTTGATGGAAGGACGTTTTCATCAGATTAAACGAATGATGAACCATGTGAAGAAAGAAGTCCTTCAACTGCATCGATTTAAAATTGGTGCTCTCCTTTTAGATCCTGATTTAAACGAAGGAGAATACCGAGAGTTACGAGACGTTGAATTGGAATTATTTTCAGTACTTTAATATTGACATCTAAATAGAAAAGGCTTACATTAAAGTATGGGAACGTTCCTATGGAGAAAGAGCCTTGCATAAAAACGAACGTACAACAATAACCATCTTGGATGTAGCACGAGAGTCGGGGATCTCCAAATCCACGATTTCACGTTATTTACGAGGCGATGCAGTAAGTGCAGAAAAAGCCATTATGATCGAACAAGCGCTTCGTTCAAGTGGATATGTACGTAATAACTTTGCCCAGTATATGCGTACCAAGAAAACCGACTTGATTGGCATTGTGGTTCCGGACTTGGATAACCCATTCTTTACCAAGATTATTAAACGATTAGAAGAGATTGCCTTTGAGAATGGTCAGAGTTTAATCATAAAAACATCCTCAAGGTCGATTGAACGCGAGAAGGCAGCGATTCAATACATCCGCGGCTTTCGTGTTGATGCATTGTTTCTATGTCGTTCGCAATTGGATGATGCGGATATTCAAGCATTGGATTTGGGTATTCCGGTTGTCTCCATTGATAAGTCCTATGATACGGTTCATTCTGTTGTGTCAAATAATTATGACAATGGATTCCAACTTACGTCTCACTTAATAGAGCAAACCACTTCCCCCATCGGCTTCTTTTTACGAAGCGAGGAAAGTGAATCGGTGCTAGAACGACTACGAGGCTACGAATCAGCGATGAAAGCATCGGGTCGTCCTTCCTATGTTTATACGTACGATGTTGACAAAGGCATTCACGCGAAAGACTTCATGTCCTTTCTTACCACCCATTCGATTCACGGACTCATTTGTCGAAATGACAACGATGCGGTGAAAGTGATGAGTATTGTTAAGGACCATATTGCAAATGGCACGATTGAGCCATTGTTGATTGCCGGGTTTGATAATATTAGCATTTCGAGTCAAATTACCCCCGAATTGACCACGATCGATCAACACATTGAAGCGATGTGTGATACTGCCTATGACTTGATTCACTCGATGAAAACACAGGCGGTTCATAAGATTCATCCTTCAGAACTCATCATTCGTGAAAGTACCACATTGGACGTGAAGTCATGAAAATCGGTGTCTTAGGAAGCATCAACATGGACATTGTCTATCAAGTTCAAACCCCACCGTTAAAAGGTCAGACGGTATTTGGGTCAACGTATGATGTGCTCCCTGGTGGCAAAGGTGCCAATCAAGGAGTAATCTTACAAGCATTAGGACAAGATGTAGCCTTTCTTGGGGCGATTGGTCCCGATGGCTTTGGGCAAATGGCGCTACAAGCCTTTGTCGATAAAGACGTCCCCACCTCTAGTATTATTCAAACACCAGAACCGACGGGCATTGCGGTGATTGAACTAAGCCAGCAAGACAATTCAATTGTTGTCATTCCTGGAGCAAACGAAGCGATTGCGATTGCCGATGTCGATACATTTTATGATCATCATGAGGATTTGGAAGGGGTGGTGGCTCAACTTGAGACGCACGTACCGAGTGTGAAACACTTTCTTCAAACAGCGCATCAGAAAAAGATCCCAACCATTCTTAACCCGGCACCAGCGCAAGCCATTGGTCCGGAGTGGATGAGCTTTGTCGACATTATGATTCCTAACGAACATGAAGCGCGCGTCATCTTTGGGGACCTTGAATTGACAGACCTTGTAGCCATGTACCCGAATCGAATGATTATCACCTTAGGTGATGAGGGGGCAATGTATCATGACGGAACAAAGGTCGTCAATGTCACGGCTCAAGTCGTCAACGTTGTTGATACCACCGGGGCGGGTGATTCATTTGTTG
>CAYTXT010000044.1:0-2814 GCA_964442245.1 uncultured Candidatus Izemoplasmatales bacterium | reverse complement strand
AGTAATCACTTACGTGTTTTAGAGCGTGTCGGTGTCGTACATCGTTACCGAGATGCCGTGAATCGTAAGATGATGGTTGTAGAATTAACCAAAAAAGGTAAAGATCTGCATGCGCAGCATATGACCTATTTTAAAGACTTGTTCTTTTATATTCACTCCAAGATTGGTTTACAAGGCGATGTGAAGTTACTCCAAACCGTCTTACTGATTGCGAACCATATTTCCTCAGAACCACCATTAACCGCGAAGCTGTATCAGCCTCGCTTATTTATTGATCACCTAGTAAAAGCGCTAACTCGTATTTTCTTCTACATCTCAGGTGAAGAAAATGAGATGCTAGAAGCCTTACCGATTCGGTTATCGCTTCGAGAGAGTCGTTTTTTACAAGCCGTATATGAATTCTCCCTACGCCAAGAAGCAACCCCTACAATCATTGCGAATTACCTAGGCCATCCGATGTCCACGGTAACGAGTTTAGTGAATTCCTTGGAAGACAAAGGCATGCTAGAACGCGTTGAAAATGAACTCGACCGTCGCCGTTATGACTTGGTGATGCAACCTCAAGCCCTTGAGTATGTCAAAGCTTTTATGGAGTTTCGGGTCAATTTATCGAAGATTTTATTTGCGGTCGTAGATAAGAAAACCTCAGAGGTCGTCAAACAATTCTTTGTTGGGGTAAAAGAATACTCTATTCAACACTTGGAGACGTATGAATCTTAGTCAACGTCTGTATGAAAAAGCCCAAGAACTAGGGGTTCATATTGGTATTGCGAGTGCCAAGGACTATGAACAAATTAAGCCCCTTCGGGCTTATTTGTCGTTTACGAAAACGATGATTAGTGTTGCGTTACCAATTACGAAAAAAGATGGTGCCATTATGGCCAGCTTTGCGTTAGAAGAAGATTATCATCAAGTCCTTAGACGCAAGATGCAAGAATTAATCGAGGTGTTACCAGAATGTACATATCAGCTGTATGTCGATAATGGACCGGTTGATGACCGCTTAATTGCCTACTTAGCGGGAATGGGCTTTCAAGGCAATAATACGTGTATTATTACTCCAGGCCGAGGTAGTTATCAATTACTGGGAGATATCTTACTCGATCTCGACTTACCGACCAATACTCCGTCTAAAGTATCTTGCGGCACGTGTACGCGCTGTATTGATGCCTGTCCTGTCTCGTGTTTACCGGGCGATGTGTATGAGAACTGCTTGGTCGGCTTACTACAGCAAAAGAAAGTCTACACGGATGAGATTTATCAATGCTTTGAGACGATTTATGGCTGTGATATTTGTCAAAGTGTCTGTCCATTTAATGCTAAAGTCCAAACCAAAGACAGCTATACATATGAAGATTTGGACATTCGTGAGATCTTAACCGCCAATAAGGAATCCTTTACTAAATTTAAGGACACTGCCTTTTACTGGCTAGGGCATACTGTGATGCAGCGCAACTGCATTATATATGCGGCGAATAAACACATCGATATCGAACCGTATTTACTGAATATTGATTGTTCCAAAGACTATTTAGCATCCGCAGTGGACTACTATCAACGAGCGAGGTTTGTATGATTCATGTAGTACTCTATCATCCAGAAATCCCCCAAAATACAGGAAACATCATGCGCACATGTGCAGCCACCGGGGTCAAATTACATTTAATTGAACCGTTAGGCTTTTCCTTGGATACCAAACAAATCCGCCGCAGTGGGGCGAATTATATCGAATTTACCGATTATAACGTCTATCCCGACTTTGATGCCTTTGCGAAAGATAATAAAGGCATCTATGTCTTTTTCACTCGCTATGGGAATCAAGCCCCAAGTGATTTAAACTATACTAAGACGAACGACGATTATTATTTAATCTTTGGCTCGGAAAGTAGCGGGATTCCCAAAGAGATTCTTCAAGGATCCTTAGATACTTGTGTACGATTTCCGATGAAAGATGTCGTTCGTAGTTTAAACTTAAGTAACACCGTGGCGATTGCGGTGTATGAAGTCCTTCGCCAACAAGGCTACCCAGGACTGATCACCCATGAACCCGATTCCTTAAAAGGAAAGGATTATTTAACTAGAAAATGAAAAAGTACTTTGGGACCGATGGAATTCGCGGTATTGCGAATTTAGAACTCACCCCACAAATTGCGTATAAAACTGGCCAAGCAATTGGTTATTTACTCTTGGAAAAAGAAAACCCGTATGTCTATGTCGGCAAAGACTCCCGCATGTCGAGCCCCTTACTTGAGTATTCCTTAATCAGTGGACTCTTAAGTATGGGCGTGGATGTGAAACGTCTGCATTTAATTCCTTCACCCTGTGTGGCGTATTTAACCGGCTCCACGGAAAGTGATTATGGGATTATGGTCTCAGCATCGCATAACCCGTTTTATGACAACGGAATTAAAATCTTTAATCAAAACGGTAAGAAGCTAACCGATGAAGAAGAAGAGTTTATCGAATCCTTTATCGATGGGGAAATTGACTATACTAAGCCAACCCATGAACAAGTCGGTGTGGTATTAAACCGTCATGAATCGATGTATCAATATATCGAGAGTCTATATTTCAGTGTTCCGACTAAATTTACGGGCCTCAAAGTCGGACTCGATTGTGCCAATGGATCCACCTCAGATATCGCAAATCGTTTATTTGCTCGCTTAGGCGCTAAAGTTACCGTGATTAACGATAAACCGAACGGTAAAAACATCAACATGAACTGCGGGTCCACCTATCCAGAACAACTCCAAGCACTAGTCAAAGAAAAAGGCCTTGATATTGGCTTTGCGTTTGATGGTGACGGCGACCGTG
>CAYTXT010000043.1:0-3152 GCA_964442245.1 uncultured Candidatus Izemoplasmatales bacterium | reverse complement strand
AACGCATAAACCGTTTTAACGTTTTCATGACGAAGGATAAACGCAGTGTCTAATCCATTGCCGACGGTGGCATCAACAATGACGGCACCAGGAGAAAAGCAATCTTTTAATGTTTGATGGGCATGGTCTAAGATTCGAGACATATAGGTTCGCTCCTAGCGCCTATTGTAACACAGTGCAAAGTGGTGTTTTTATGATAAAATCGTTGTAGTTATCGGTGAAAACGCATGTATCAAAAACTAAAAGACAATATCATTAATCCCAAGGGATTAATTCGCCGAATGAAAGATAAACCCTTACCAACGTTGGGCTTTTTTATCTTGTTTTCCAGTATCCTTGCATTACCTGGAATTGTACGAGTATTGGCCTTTAATGAACTAACTCCAAACATTAAGACATCGCTTCGCCAAGAACTCATTACGGATCTTAATATTCCATGTACCATTAATGAAACCCTTACCTGTGAAACGGATGAGATTTATACCATTGCTCAGGATACATTCACCATAGTTGTCGATCCATCCAGTGACTATACCCCTGCAGACAATGGGATTGTCATTGTCTTTACAGAAGATACAGTGATTACTTACAGCAATCAACTAAATATTCTCTCCACTCCTTACGTTGATAATCAAGGCATCTCAGTCTGGCCGAGTGCTTGGGATGAACTTGTCTTTGATGTAGATTCAGATGCCTTCTGGAATCAACTGTTTTTGGGTATCGATCAATTTTTAGAGGAATATGAAGGGATTTGGAAAAGTACCTTTGTCGTCTCTGTTTTCTTAAGTGCCGTGTTTTTACTATTTGTTGATGTGATGCTTGATACCATCATCTTAAGTTTCTTCCGGTTCTCGAAATTACGCTTTGGTTCGTTATTAAAAATAGTAGTTCATACTATGACGTTATATGTTCTTATTACTGCGATACTTCAATTATGGGGTCTCGTTATTCCATATGGATTAGATTTAGTTCTACAACTACAACCGATTATTTATGCAGTGATTGCTATTCGTTCAAGCAAGGAGTCCAATCAAAATGTATGATCATTTAACCATTGATAAAAAATGGCAAGAGCGTTGGGAAAACGAAAAAGTATTCAAAACCAAAACCGATTATTCCAAGCCTAAAAAATACATCCTAGACATGTTCCCGTATCCTTCCGGAGCAGGGCTTCATGTGGGCCATCCAGAAGGGTATATTGCGACAGATATTATGAGTCGCTTTAAACGTATGCAAGGATATAACGTTCTTCATCCTATGGGATGGGATGCCTTTGGTTTACCGGCAGAACAATATGCGATTAAAACCGGGAATGATCCCCGAGGATTTACCGATCAAAATATTGCAACGTTTAAAGGCCAAATTAACCGATTAGGCTTTTCTTACGACTGGGAAAAAGAAGTAAACACAACCGACCCTAAATACTTCAAATGGACCCAGTGGATTTTTATCCAGCTTTACAACAAAGGCTTAGCAGAGATTCGTGAAATTGAAGTGAACTGGTGTGAAGAGTTAGGTACTGTGTTAGCCAACGAAGAAATCAAACTCAAAGATGGAGTCATGGTTTCTGATATTGGAGAGTTTCCCGTCGTTAAAAAGCCCATGAAACAGTGGGTACTAAAAATAACTCATTACGCTGATAAATTACTTGATGATATGGAAGGCTTAGACTGGCCAGCCAGTACTCTAGATATGCAGCGTAACTGGATCGGCCGACGCGTCGGCGCTACCGTGACGTTTCAAATCAAAGACCATGGCAAATCCTTTGATGTTTTTACTACGCGTCCTGATACTTTATTTGGCGCAACGTACTGCGTCCTTGCCCCAGAACATGCATTGATTGCAGAAATTACAACTCCAGAGCAACGTCAAGCTGTTGAGGATTATATTGCCTATGCTAAAAGTAAAACGGATTTAGAGCGCACTGATTTGTCGAAAGATAAAACAGGTGTCTTTACAGGGGCGTATGCGATCAATCCAGTGAATCAAGAACCTGTCCCGATATGGATTTCTGATTATGTACTTGTTAGTTATGGAACAGGTGCCATCATGGCCGTACCGGCTCATGATGAACGAGATTTTGCGTTTGCGACGAAGTTTAATCTTCCAATAAAAGCGGTTCTAGATGCCGATGTCTCCAACGAAGCTTTTACTGGCGATGCCAAACACATTAATTCTGAATTTTTAAATGGTCTTGCTAACCAAGAAGCAATAAAAACCATGAATGAGTATTTGGAACAACATGGTTTAGGCAAAGCCAGTGTCAACTATAAAATGCGAGACTGGATTTTTTCTCGTCAACGCTTTTGGGGAGAACCTTTTCCTGTCATACACTGGGAAGATGGGACGATTAGTTTACTGGATGAAAACGACCTTCCATTAGAGCTTCCAAAACTTAAAAATATTAAACCCTCATCAACTGGAGAATCACCACTCGCAAATGCTGATGAGTGGTTAACAGTTACTCGTCATGACGGTGTCAAAGGGCGTCGTGAGACCAATACGATGCCGCAATGGGCGGGAAGTTGTTGGTATTATTTAGCCTACATTATTAAACAAGATGGGACGTATTTAGACCCCAGAAGTAAAGAAGCTCAAGAGGCACTCAAGTACTGGTTACCGGTTGATTTATATATTGGGGGAGCGGAACACTCTGTTCTTCATTTACTGTATGCACGATTTTGGCACAAAGTGTTATATGATGTCGGAGTTGTTCCGACCAAAGAACCTTTTCAAAAACTCTTTCACCAAGGGATGATTTTGGCCGAAGACAATCAAAAAATGTCCAAATCAAGAGGCAATGTCATCAACCCGGATGATTTACTTGAAGTATATGGTGCCGATGCCTTTCGTTTATTTGAAATGTTCATGGGTCCACTTGAAGGTGAAAAACCATGGAGTACACAAGGAGTCGAAGGAGCACGAAGATTCTTAGAACGAGTCGGACGAATGCTACAAAATGTAGAGATTTCTCCTACTGATTCCTTGGATAAGATTTATCATCAAACGATAAAAAAAGTAACAGAAGATTATGATTCGTTATCGTATAACACAGCAATCTCTCAGTTAATGGTCTTTGTCAACGAAGTATACAAGACCAAACAAATTACGAAAAAACACTATGAAGGATTCCTTCAACTACTTCATCCGAT
>CAYTXT010000042.1:0-3182 GCA_964442245.1 uncultured Candidatus Izemoplasmatales bacterium | reverse complement strand
CGAGCTGGATGATGGAGTCATCGACAAGGAAGTTTGAACTTCAAGTAAATTGCATTAATGCACTAGTTTTTATATGATTAAAGGGCATGATGAAAACAAGAAAACGTAAACAAAATCTACTATTTTTCTTTATTACTCTCTTAACCCTCTGGTTATCCCTGGCGGGTTCTTTTCAGTGGCAATTTTTAGTAGCTGGGGTTATCGCAACAGTCTTTGTTTTATTTCTAACCTATCATCTCTTATTTGAGAGCCACGAACTCCCCCAACAAGGACTGAATCAAATGCTCAAGTGGGTCAAGTTAATTCTTAAATTAGCCATTGAGATTGTTCTTGCAAACATCTCATTTGCGAAAATAGTTCTCACACGAAAACTAACTATTCAACCCTTAATTTTTAAACATAAAACTCAACTTCAAACGAATGTGTTACGAGTTCTTTATGCCAATTCCATTACGCTTACCCCAGGTACGTTAACCATCGATATGGTCGGTGACGAACTCACGATTCACGCATTAACCTCGGATGCGATGGAAGGCATTGAAAGCAGACGCCTGGAAGCACCGTTTGTGGCGCTGGAGAAAAAACAATGACGCTATTTTTTGAGATTATGATTGTTGCCTTGCTACTCGTGGGTGCAATCGTTTTTATCCGAGTGATCAAGGGACCTTCCATTTCAGACCGAATTATTAGTATTAATGTCTTAGGGACGAAAGTATCGATGATCATTATATTATTATCCTTTATCTCAGGCCAAGACTCCTATGTGAGTGTTTCGTTGATTTTTGCGATGATTTCGTTTGTCGCATCCATCGGCTTTGCCAAATACATTGACCACGGGAACCTCACATGATTATCAATATATTGGGTGGATTCTTCATCGTTGCCGGATTATTCTTTTTCACGGTAGGAAGCATTGGGCTTCTTCGTTTACCCGATCCATTATCTCGCATGCATGCGACGACAAAGTCAGATACCTTAGGTGCTGGATTAATGATTGTGGGGTTTATCATCTTAAAAGGACCAAGTTTAGTCTCTGTCACCTTAGCGTTCTTTATTGTGTTCTTATGGTTAACCAATCCCACGGCATCTCATTACATTGCCCAGGCGATGTTTCATAATCAGACCCAAGAGGACACTCATGAATAATATCGTAACCCTCTTAATCTTAGGATTATTAATTGCAGCCGGCGTCGCGGTTCACCGAACCAAGGACTTGCTTGTTGCAATCATTATCTTCTCGTCGTATTCCTTTTTAATGGTTATTTTATGGTTGCTATTAAATGCACCCGATGTCGCAATCACAGAAGCGGCCATTGGAGCGGGAATCACTACCATTGTCTTTCTAGCAGTCTTAAGTAAAGTGGAGCGCTCAACCACATGAAGCATAAAGGACTCATCGCAGTGTTTGCAGTGGTCTGGGTTGGCTTTGTCGTGGTGGCGTTATCGCTACCACCCATTAGTCAAGCTTTACCAGGGCCAGCAACCTACATTATTGAAAATTCATTACTCGATACGGGGGCCTTTAACGTGATTGCGAGTGTAATCACCGATTACCGCGCCTTTGATACGTTAGGTGAAGTCACAATTCTCTTTATTTCAATTGTGACGGTCTTTACCGTGCTTCATCCTGTCAAAGAGGACGATCATGCATAATACGATTGTTAAAACGATTACACGTATTATCGTGCCGTTCATTTTACTGTATGGAATATTTATTATTCTTAATGGCCACTTGTCTCCAGGAGGCGGCTTTTCTGGTGGGGCAATCATTGGAGCTGGCTTAATTTTATATACGGTGGTCTTTGGGATCGAAGAGTCCAAACAACTCTTTTCTCCTGATTTATCAGAGTGGCTCGAAAGCGGTGGGATCTTAGTTTATATCCTGGTCGGATTTGTCGGTGTTATTACAGTGGATTCCTTTTTAACCAATATTAATGCTGGATTTGGGTTTGGTACACCAGGAACCTTACTGAGTGCAGGGATGATTCCACTCTTAATGATTGCGATTGGAATTAAAGTTGCATCCACCATGATGTCACTATTTTTAGGATTGTTGAGGGAGCCCAATGAGTGATTTACTAACCCAACAAATCCATTTCGTAGGTGCATTTACCTTATTTTTATTAGGGCTATTTATTTTAGTGGCAAATACCAACCTGGTTAAAAAGATTCTCGGTGTCAATATTATGAACACTGCTGTGTTTTACTTTTTTGTTGCGATTGGCAGTAACCCAGGAACCCAAGCTCCCATTTACCCTCAGGTAATACCTTTTACCAATCCGCTGCCCACGTCCTTCATTTTGACCGGTATCGTGGTTTCCGTTTCGATTACGGTTTATGCCCTGGCCTTGGTGATGAATATTTACCGTACGTTTGGCACCATTGATGCCAGACAGATTCGCTTATTACAAGATGGGAGGATCACTCGAGATGAACTCGGCTCTCCTCATTAGTCAAATTCTATTACTACTTGTCGTCGGGGTATCATTACCCCTCTTTCATAAATTTCCCAAAGCGGTAGCTTGGGCCGCAACGCTTACCGTCTTTGCCTCCAGTGTTGTGGGCGGGTTATTACTATATAACATCAATCAAACTGGAGCATTTATTTATGTCTTTTCCTCGGCGAATGCCGTAGTCGGAATTGAACTTGTGGTGAATTCCTTCAGTGCCTTACTCACATTCATCATGACAAGTGTATCGAGTTTAATTTTGCTATATAGCATCGAGAGTATTCGTAAAGATGTGGCTACCCATCAATTAGCTCGTTATTATACGTTGCTTCTTGTCTTACTCTTTGCGATGTTAATCATCATTTATACAAATGATTTATTTAATACGTATGTCTTTATGGCGATTGTTGCCATTAGTGCAACAGCGCTTGTTTCAATCAAACAAAAGAAAGAAAACTTCATCGCAAGTTTTCGTTATTTACTCTTAAATGAAATGGCATCGCTATCGTATCTACTCGGTGTTGCTATTTTGTATTTATTAACCGGTCACCTGAACATGAGCATGGTTCATGATTCCTTACAACCACTCATGAGTGATTATTCCTTAGCCGTTTATGCCGCTACCGGACTAATTGTCATTGGCCTCAGCATTAAAGCAGCGGTCTTCCCCTTACATATTTGGCTTCCCGATGCTCACTCGAGTGCACCAAGTGCGTCCAGTGCGATGTTATC
>CAYTXT010000041.1:0-3251 GCA_964442245.1 uncultured Candidatus Izemoplasmatales bacterium | reverse complement strand
TTAGCCAAAGTCTATTTATTTTCCTTAGACGATCAAACCCAACAAGTCGATGTCACTAAAATCGGCAAAGCTGCGAAAGATATTTATTCCTATCAAGGAGTGGAATCAAAAGTACCTGAGAATTCAGCTCCTTCATCCAATGCATTACTTGCGACATTCCAGCGCATGTCGACGAAAGAATTGCTAGAAGAATTATCCGGTACGGCTGCAGCCCCCACCGATTTAGAGATTGCTCGCAAGTTAGTCAGTGTTAATAAACTACCGGTGGAAATGGTCAATTATCTATTCTATTTCGTCTTACATCAAACCAAAGGCAAGATGCCAAGCTACAATTACTTTGCAAAAATTGCCAATGAATGGGGTCGTAATAAACTAGCTACCATTGAGCAAGTCGATACGTACATCAGAAATAAACAATCCAAACAAGCAGCCCCTTGGCTGGCTGAACTCAAAGAAGAACAAGCGAAAGCAGATTCTTCGATGAAAGCATCTCAATCCAAAAAAGAAAAAGAGCTATCGATTAAAGATGTCGCAGCTCGCTTTGAAAAACTATGAAGAAACTAAAAGATATGGTTGAACCAACAGTACTATATGACGATATTAAGCAAGAAGTTTTAGCGAATAAAGAGATTCGTGACTTTTTAGACAAGCATCAATTATCGGATAAAGCCGTGGATGAAAATTTAACATCCCTGTATCGATATGTGAACGAAGCGAAACTTCCTGGGGTCTCCAATTTAACCTTAGTGTTAAAAGGGGACCGTGTGATGGTTGAATACGAAGTGGTGGAATCCAAACCACCCAAGCGTTTGGCTTTTATTGCATCAAGCATGCATGATGAATTTGAGCAGACCGAAGAACGCATTGCGATTACGGATTACATCATTGATTACATTCAACGTTCTGAATTTATGCGTGGGGTTTACATTTACGGGAAACCCGGCGTTGGTAAAACTCGTATCTTAAGTGTGGTTCGAGCGAAGCTGGAAAAACACGAAAAGGTCTATCACATTAATTACCCAGAGTTTGTCAGAGATATCAAACAAAGCATTCAAGATAATACGGTGGAAGAAAAGATGAAGATTCTTCAAACCGTAGATACCTTACTATTGGATGACTTTGGTGATGAAGGAATTGGCAATGCTTGGTACCGTGATGAAATCTTATTACCCTTACTTCAAATCCGTGTATCGAATAAACGTCCAATCATGATTGCGAGTAATTATTCGCCAGCAGAACTCGCGGAAGCGATGAATCGTAGTGTGAATGATCCGGTCAAAGTCGAACGAATCATGGAGCGTATCCGGGTCTTAACAAGAACCTTTGAATTAAAAGGCAAGAATTACCGCATTGATTCATCCACATAAAGGTTTTATAATGGTATTGCGATGAACAGGTCATGGTGGTTAGATATTTGTTTTCAAGCGAGTTGGTGAAGGTGGAAGACCAACAAACAAGACTAGTCATTACTCCCTGGGAGCTGAGTTGACAACAACTCCGTCATTCTCTCGTTACGAGAACTCAAGTGCACACGCAAGTGTGAATTAAGGTGGTACCGCGAAGTTTCTTCGTCCTTTCAATAACGAAAGGGCGTTTTTTATAGGAGGCAGTATGATCAATATTACATTTCCTGATGGATCAACAAAACAATTTGAAGCCGGAATTACCCTCGAAGATATAGCAGGTAGCATTTCATCTGGACTCAAAAAACAAGCTGTTGCTGGCTATGTGAATGATGAACTATTCGACTTTAATCGTCCGATCGAGGAAGATGCGAGGATTCGCATCTTAACCAAATCGGATAAAGAAAGCTTTTCTGTCTTAAATCACTCCAGTGCTCACTTGCTCGCGCAAGCAGTTAAAAACCTCTATCCTAAGTCCAATTTTGGCGTCGGACCCTCAATTGAGGAAGGCTTCTACTATGACATCTCTACAAACGGGGAACCAATTCGCGAAGAAGACTTAGTTCGAATCGAAGCGGAAATGCGTAAGCTATCAGGTGGTGCCTTTGACATGGTTCGTAAAGTGGTCAGTAAGAGTGAAGCCCGAACCATTTTTGCCCATGATAAATACAAACTTGAACTCATAAACGATTTACCAGATTCAGACATTATCACTGTCTATACCCAAGGAGACTTTACCGATTTATGTCGTGGGGGTCATGTTGGGAATACAAAATTCATTCAGCACTTTAAACTGTTAAGCATTGCCGGAGCGTATTGGCGTGGGAATGTAAAAAACGAGCAGTTGCAACGCTTATATGGAACAGCATGGTTTAGCAAAGAAGACTTGCAAGCACACTTGCAACTCTTGGAAGAACGTAAGCTTTACGATCACCGCAAAGTCGGAAAAGAAATGCGTTTGTTTGAAATTGTCCCCGAAGCAGGACAAGGTCTTCCTTTACTTCTACCTAAAGGGGCAGCGATTCGTCATGAACTTGAAAAGTATGTATATGAATTAGAACGCCAAGCAGGATACTTACATATCCATACACCTGTCTTAGGATCAAAATGGCTGTATGAAACCTCAGGTCACTGGAACAATTATAGAGAGAATATGTTTCCGGTGATGGAGCGTGAAGGCGAAGAACTCATCTTACGTCCAATGAGTTGTCCGCATCATATGCTTGTCTATAAATCCGATATGCGTAGCTACCGAGATCTACCATTACGTTATGCAGAGATCGTCACTCAACATCGCTATGAAGCCTCAGGAGCGTTAACCGGATTAGAGCGTGTTCGAGCAATGACCTTAACGGATGCTCATTTATTTGTCCGTGAAGATCAAATTAAAGATGAAGTCAAAGCCGCTTATGAGCTCGTCATTCAAGCCATCCATGATTTAGGGTTAGAAATTGAATATGTGGAACTTGCCTTACGAAATGATGAGAAGAGCAAGTTTCATGATAATCAAGAACTTTGGAATATTGCTGAATCCATGATGCGAGAAATCTTACAAGAAATGAATGTAGAATATGTCGAAATGCTTGGGGAAGCCGCCTTTTATGGACCTAAAATCGACATTCAAGTTCGAACGATGATGGGCCATGTGATTACGCTAAGTACGGTCCAACTTGATTTTCTACTTCCAGAGCGATTTGATTTAACCTATGTATCCGAAGATGGTTCGAAAGTTCGTCCAGTGGTCATTCACCGTGGACTCATTTCAACATGGGAGCGATTATTAGCCATTCTCATTGAACAATACCGTGGGGCCTTCCCGTTATGGTTAGCGCCGGTACAAGCCGTGGT
>CAYTXT010000040.1:0-3364 GCA_964442245.1 uncultured Candidatus Izemoplasmatales bacterium | reverse complement strand
TTGAATTCGGGGTAAGATGGAAACAGGAGGAACTCTGATGACTATTGGAGAGCGAATTCGGTTTAACCGAATGGCGAAGAGCTTAAGTCAAAAGCAACTGGCTGAATTGTTAAATGTAACACCGCAAACCATTTCAAAATGGGAAAATGATTTATCAGAGCCGGGGTTCCAATTAATAACTCATATGACGTCCATTTTCCAAATCTCACATGATGAATTATTTATCGGGGAATCGGAAGAGGTGTATAAAGGAGTTATCTACACCGCACTCAAAGATTCCAGGATGGGTGTTTACTACGATTTCTTTACGTGGTTATGCATTGGATTGTCAGTAGCCCTCATTGTAACAACCATATATGTATCGACCGTGGAGACGCTAACGTGGCATTTTCCCTTCGGACTAGGGTTGCTAGCGCTTGGCTTTGTAATTCAGTTGTTCTTTATTAGCCGTTGGCGAGAAGGATATCGAGATTCACCGAAAGAGTTGATGCATGTCTACTATGACAAAATTGAGATCATGAATCCGAGCCTAACCGTGACAGCAGATAACATTAAACAAATGTATTTTAGTCGTTACCGTTTTTATTCCGGCATCCGAGTTTATGATAACAACGGATATCTTACAATTCGCCTTAAAAACCGCCAAACGATTATGGTTCGCGATGTACTAGATATTATGGATGTAAAAAAGGTGTTACTAAAATTGCAACAAAATATGAAGGAGGAAACAAAATGAATTTCGTATATGGCATTCTTATGGCATTAATCGGATTATTCTTGGTGGTAAGTTCGCTAACCAAGAGTGAATTTATCCTATACCGTCTTATTGCAGCACGTTCTAAGTTGCTGTGGGGGGATTATGTACACTCATTTCTGGCGGTCTCTGGGGTCATCTTAATCGGACTAAGTAGCTTATTCTTTTTTGGGATTTGGGGTACATAGATCTGTGTTAGTTGTTAGTTACGTGATTGTGTGATACATTAAGAAGCTTCTTACAACAAATAAAACAGAAGCCTAGTGAAATCAACGCCTGTCGAGTGATTGACAGTTTGAACCTTAACAATACGTTCTAAAAACTCTATTCTTAATGTCAAAAAAGCGCTGTTTAGCTAAAACCAACTGCGCTTTTTTTATGGTTTTACATCACTACAAAAGGAGAAATAAATGACGTTTCAAGCACTAAACCTGACACCATCACTACTTACCACGTTGGTGTCTCAAGGGTATGAGCAGCCCTCCCCCATTCAAGCTCAAGCGATTCCTGTCTTACTGGAAGGACGTGACGTCCTAGCCAGTGCCCAAACGGGGACTGGAAAGACAGCAGCCTTTGCCTTACCGATCTTACAGCGTTTGGCCCAGACCAATCCGCATCACATGAAGACGCGTAAGATTCAAGCGTTAATCTTAGCGCCGACCAGAGAACTCGCCCAACAAATTAAAGAAAGCTTTATGACCTACGGTAAAAAGATGAATCTTAAAACCGCGGTTATCTATGGTGGGGTCAATCAACGAGGACAAGAAGAAATCTTAAAGCGTGGGGTTGATATTTTAATTGCCACCCCCGGTCGTTTGCTCGACTTAATGAATCAACGCTTAATTGACTTACAACATGTGAAATACTTCGTTCTCGATGAAGCTGACCGTATGCTCGATATGGGTTTTTCCCGTGACGTGAAAAAGATCGTCGCCGTGATTCCTAAGATCCGACAAACGATGCTGTTTTCAGCAACAATTCCGGCTGAGATTTTAAATCTAGCCCATGACTTGTTAACGGATCCCGTGCGAATCGAAGTCACACCGCCGGAAGCGATGATTGATAAAATTGAACAATCACTTTATACCGTGAATAAAAAACAAAAGAGTCCATTGTTACTTCACTTGCTACAAGACGAAGCCTTAAAATCTGTGTTGGTCTTTACCAAAACAAAACATGGGGCAAATAAACTGGTCAAAGATTTAGTCGCTGAAGGCCTTCAAGCCGATGCGATTCATGGGAACAAGTCTCAAAACCAACGCCTTCAAGCACTACGAAACTTTAAGTCTGGCAAATCCCGTGTCTTAGTCGCTACAGATATTGCAGCACGAGGTATTGATATTGATGAATTAACGCATGTCATCAACTATGACTTACCTGATACGGCAGAAACCTATGTGCACCGTATGGGCCGAACAGGGCGTGCAGGCCGTGTGGGTAAAACGTATTCGTTTTGTGCCCAGGATGAAAGTAATCTTTTGGCTCAAATTGAAAAGCATACTAAAACTAAATTACCTTTAGTGGAGTCCCAACCTTTTCATGCCCATGTGACACCGGACAAAATTTATGTTCCCGTGCCACTACAAAAACGTAAACGCAGTCGTCGTAATACGATGGCTCGTGTAAGTTAAAAAATGATTTTAATCAAATTTTAATTTTCCTTTCGAAATGAACTATTATCGCTTAAGTTAACGTTATTATCAATTCATTTGCATTTCAAACTAATACCCAAAGAAAAAAGGCTGAAACTCAGCCTTTTGACGTTCCTGGAAAAATCATTGGAACTTTCTTCGTATACTCACTCCATCCCTCGTATTTCACCATGTTGGCCTCGAGTAAGGGGGTCGATATTTTAACCAAGACTGCTGTCATCACCAGTGGAGATAGAATCAGAAGAAGATAGAACCATAATGGATTTTGATCATTAATGAACGCAAATCCAACGAAGTATAGTCCGTTCCAGATCAAGATTTCACCAAAGTAATTTGGATGACGAGTAATACTCCAGAGTCCAGTGGTTAACAGTTTCTTTTGGCCTTTCGCGATATGACGACGAAGTTGTTCGTCCCCAACGACTTCAAAGAACAGTCCAGTCACAGCCAGCAGTAATCCAATAATCACAAAAGCGCTGGGCACTCCTAATGAATTAACATCAAAGTCATTGAACTTAATCACCATGTAACTAGCAGACCCTACAGTAAAGTTAATAATCCCTTGGACCATAAAGACGCGGAAGAAGGCTAATATGACAACATTTTTGCCCCACTCTTCACGCCAATTGGCATACCGGAAGTCTTCCGGCTTGCCCCAGTTTCGTCGAATCAAACGAGCCGATAAACGAAGTCCCCATAAAACAATGAACCCTGTTACGACATAGGATAACAAGGTCGGAGATTCCGTTGTTAGTAAGGCAGCCAGGGATCCAATCACAAAGCCCATGCCCCAAAACATATCGACAATCGAGTTGTCTTTGACGATTTGAGCAATGACAAATAATACGGTAAAGCTTACTAGGACAATCGCATATGGCAAGATTAAACTATCGGTTCCATACTCTCTAAAGCCAACGGTTGCGATTGCGAAGGTAATTAAAAACAAGATTGGGTAAAT
>CAYTXT010000039.1:0-3417 GCA_964442245.1 uncultured Candidatus Izemoplasmatales bacterium | reverse complement strand
GATAAAATCAACGCATTAGATATCATCGAGTTTGAACAACTCGTGATTGGGATTGTTAAACGAGAACTACGTCATATTGAAGTTGTTGGGTTAATCTTAGGTCTTGTGATTGGGTTAGCTCAGTACGGTATTAGCTTGCTGGGGTAGCCGACAATATCCATTCGGCAACATCTGCAAAGACTTCTGTACGGTTGAGTTCTTGCAACACATTGTGAAATGCATCAGGATATAAATAAACGGTAACGGGGTTGCCGTTTTTTTCATACTGGTTCGAGATGCGTTTAATAAATTTATTGTTTTTACCACCCACGGGGTCTTTTTCTCCTGAAATCATCAGGATGGGTGTTTCGGATTTAATGTTGTAGGTCTTTGATCTTCCAACATTAAGAATGCCTTTGGCAAGTTGGTTCGCATAATCAACGGTAATGATAAATTGACATTTTTCATCGGCCTTATAACGTTTGCGTTGTTCGACATCACGTGTAATAAAGGAATCGAGTCCCATCTTTTCTGCTTGGGATTGTAAGCTGCCATAAATCAGTTGATGCAGTTTTGGACTTCGGGCATCATAGCCGAGTTTACGAGCTTCTTGGCGAATGACCAACAAGCCTAGTTGCATGAACCATGGTGAGGTATAACCCGCCCCAGAGAGAATAGCCCCATCAACAGATTCTTTGGTGATCCAATCTTGGACTAGCATGGCTCCCATTGAGTGACCCGATACAAAGAAAGGTACCGATGGATATTTTTCCTGATAGACCTTTTTAATAAGAGATAAATCTTGTTTGTATAATTCCCAACCGTTATTATCCTTGGACAAATAGCCAATCTTTTCTTCATAACTATTTCCATGGCCACGTAAATCCGGAAGGACAACTAAGATTCCTTCTTTTTGCATCGCTTCCGCAAAGTCCATATAGTGAAGTTTATGGTCGACACTTCCGTGCAAGACCATAAAAATCGCTTTTGGGTCTTTGACTTCAAATTCATAAGCCTCGATGGCTAAATTATTCGCTCCTTGAAGAGAGATGGTTTTCATTGCTTCAGCTCCTTTTGGACATCTTTAAATGCTTGAATAGCTTTATCTAATTGTTCTTTGGTATGCTCCGCGGAAATCATACAGCGTAAACGCGCTTGACCTTTGGCAACCGTCGGAAAGACAATGCCACTAACAAAGACCCCTTTTTCTAGTAACTTGCGAGAAAACCTCATTGTTAGAGCTTCATCGTATAACATCACAGGGGTAATCGGTGTCTTGGTATCGGCAAGAACAAATCCTGCTTGGCGAAGTTGATCTTGAAAGTAATGTGCATTCTCCCAGAGTTGATCTTGCAAGGATTGGTCTTGTTCCATTAAATTAATGGATGCGTGAATTGCAGCTATATCTGCGGGTGGTAATGCCGTTGAAAATAGGGCGGGTCGTGCTGCATGAAGAAGATATTCCTTGGCTTTTTTGCTGCTAACAATATAACCACCAACCACACCAACCGCTTTCGATAAGGTACCCATTGAATAATCAACATGACCGTGTAAATCAAAGTGGTCAATTGTACCTTTTCCATGTCGGCCTAATACACCGGTACCATGGGCATCATCGAGATATAACATCGCGTTATATTTGGTTTTTAGTTCAACGAGTTTCGGTAACGGAGCAACACTACCATCCATACTAAAGACCCCATCGGAAATGATTAATACTTGATTGTATAAGGGTCTAAGTTCAATGAGAAGTTCTTCAAGAGCGTCCATATCCACATGCGGATAAACTTTCTTATCCGCTTTTGATAACTTTACGGCATCAATAATCGATGCATGGTTTTTCGCATCCGATAAAATCAAATCTCCAGCTTCAACAATCGAAGGAATACAGGCTAGATTAGCCATGAATCCGGATTGAAAAACCGTAACGGCCTCTTCTTCTTTGAATACAGCTAAACGGTCTTCCAGTTCTTCTAAGACATCCATGTTTCCAACAATCGTTCGAACAGCTCCTGCCCCAACCCCATATTTTTGAAGGGCTTGGGTCGCTGCCTTTTTAACCGTTGGATGATTGGCAAGTCCTAGGTAATTATTACTTGCTAAATTAATAACATCGTTTCCATTTAAATGAATGATTGCCCCCATCGGCCCTTCATTCACCGGAAGTTGTCGGTAGACGCCTTCATCATGTAAGGCTTGAATCTTTTTATCAATGAAGTCACTCATGGTTTACCCCCAGGGTAAAGGACGATTTTTCCACATTGGCCCGTTTCTAATAAATCAAAGGCTTCTTGAAAATCCTTCATATCAAATTCATGGGTGATCAATCCATCAAAATGAATGACATCCGCTTGGATGAGTCCGTTCACTTTATACCAGGTGTCATACATACGGCGGCCAATGACCCCGTGCATTTGAATGCCTTTAAAAATAAAATCATCGGCTAAATTGATTTCAATATTTTTGGATGGAATCCCAAGCATACTCATCTTGCCACCCATCTTCATGAACTTAAATGACTCTTCGATTTGACGTTTGTTTCCGGAAAACTCTAACAACACGTCAATCCCTTCAATCGTCTCTTCCATGATTCGTTCGTAGGCATTTTCTTTTTTTGGATTGATGACAACATGAGCCCCCATTTGATAAGCCATGTTGATACGGTATTCATCGATTTCTAATGCAATGACCCGCGCTGCTCCTAAGGCTTTAGCGGCGTTAACAGCCATTAACCCAATCGGACCACAACCAATCACAGCAACTTGTTTTCCTGTGATATCAAACTGAGAAATCGTATGAATCGCATTGCCTAAGGGTTCTAGAACAGCTAAATTACGAATATCGATGTTGGCTTGTTTGTTGACAATACAGTTACTGGCAGGCATGGCGATATATTCGGCAAACGCCCCATCTCGGTCAACCCCAATAATCTCGGTATGTTCACAAATATGAGAATTCCCGGTTCGGCATAACTCACAAGCATTACAAACAATGTGGGTTTCCACCGAAACAATGTCCCCCACATGAATCGTTTTTACTTTAGAGCCTACTTCAACGACTTCCCCCACCATTTCGTGACCCACAGTAAGAGGTGGACGAAGACGGTGCTGACTCCATTCATCCCAGTCATAAATATGTTTATCAGTACCACAAATCGACGCGGCAAGCACTTTTAATAAGACTTGATCGTCATCAAATGATGGAATGGGTTTTTGTACGAGCTCCAATCCTTTTTCAGGTTTTGTTTTGGACAGAGTCCACATTAGGTTTGCCATAAAAAAATAGCCTTCTTTCAAGACTATTTTATCAAGTTATTGTAATGCTGTATCGATACTTCACTTTATGATTAGAATTCGAATTTGGTTTTGACAGCAAATAAATGAACCAACCCATGCACTCCAACGAATAATCCAATAATCGTCGCCCCAGTGAGAAAAA
>CAYTXT010000038.1:0-3573 GCA_964442245.1 uncultured Candidatus Izemoplasmatales bacterium | reverse complement strand
GATGGGTTGATTATAAATACTATCATCTGTCACAGGATAAATACGGCAATTGCGGCCGATGATCGCATTCTCTGGAACGTTTGTTCGTTTGGCAATTACGGTAATTCCACTGAATAGGACATCGGGTTTATTTTTATTGGGGGTGAGATCATTACCAACCCCAATTTTAGCGTTTGCTCCGATGTCGCAATACTTATCAATAATACAGTTTTCAATATAAGCCCCTTCACGAACTCGTACTCCGTTTAGAAGTACCGAATTAATGACGGTTGCTCCTTTGTGGATAATGACACCAGGAGACAAGACACTTCGTTCAACATTCCCGGATATAATGGCACCATTTGATAACAGAGCCTTCTTAATTGATGCGGTTCGTGAAACCTTAACCGCAGGTAAGTCTTCACTTTTGGTATAAAACTTCCATTCCGGGTCATACATATCTAAAATTTCAGGAGAATAGGTTTGGGTTAATTCTAGATTTGCTTCTAAGTACGCATCATAGGTTCCCACATCACGCCAGTAGCCTTCAAATTTGTAGGCAAACATGCGACGCTTCCCGACAGAGCGAGGAATTAAGTGTTTCCCAAAGTCTAAATCCGGTTCGACATTGGTGCGAAGTAAATCCAACAATACCTCTCTATTGAATACATAAATCCCCATCGAAGCTAAGGTCGATTTGGGGTTTTTTGGTTTTTCTTCAAAATCAGTTACTTGACCCTCATCATCGGTTGATAAAATGCCAAATCGTGATGCTTCTTCCAGTGTTACAGGTAATGTGCAAACTGTGATTTCTGCATTTTTATCTTTGTGTAGCTGAATCACCTCACGGTAATCCATTCGGTATACGTGATCTCCCGAGAGAATCAAGACATACTCGGCATTACTGCGTTCCACAAACTCAATGTTTTTTAAGACCGCATCCGCCGTTCCTTCATACCATCCACGATGAGGTTGTAACATCGTTAACTTGGCATCGCGGCGGTCCAAGTCCCATGGGCGGCCAATACCGATGTGATCTACCAAGGATAATGGTAAGTACTGCGTCATGATTGCAATGTTAAAAATACCACTGTTCGTACAGTTGCTTAAGGTAAAATCAATGATTCTGAATTTACCCGCAAAAGGAATACTGGGTTTAACTCGTTGTTCCGATAAGATATCGACTCTAGTTCCTCGGCCACCGGCAAGGATTAATGCTAATGTCTCCATGTTTCACCTTCATATATGCGGCGATACATTTTTGCTGATTCATGCCAACTAAAGTCTTGTCGCATCGCTTGTTGGATGAGTTTACCCCAAACTGATGGGTTTTGATACAGGTAATTCGCTTGATTGATTTTATCTATCATAGCAGAAGGGTCTTGTCCGTGAACAACAAATCCACAACCACCATCAGTATGATCGATCACCGTATCGGCTAACCCTCCCGTGTGTCGAACGAGTGGCAGCGTTCCATATCGCATGGCAATCATTTGAGCTAGCCCACATGGTTCAAACAAGGATGGCATCAAGAAGATATCTGCCCCAGCATAAACAAGTCGTGCGAGGGGTTCGGAGTACCCAATATGTATTCCCACTTTCGTTGGAAACATATGATGAAGCTCGTAAAGCCAATGCTCTAGATCGGCATCTCCGCTACCGATCACAACTAGTTGAATATCTTCTTCCAAGAGGCGTGGTAATGCTTCTTGAAGAAGATGAAATCCTTTTTGCGAAGTTAGTCGTGAGACAATCCCCATGACGAACGTATCATGAACTGGCAATCCCAACTTCTCTTGAAGCATGGATTTATTAGCGGCTTTGCCTTTTTTATAGCTTCGGCCATCATAGGTTTGAATCATTGAATCCGTGCGAGGATTAAACATCAACGAATCAAGACCGTTAACAACACCCACCAAATCATCTTTGCGCATCCATAGAATGTCATGCAGTCCTTCACCGCGTTCTTCGGTCAGGATTTCTTTCGCATAGGTCGGGGATACCGTTGTGATCACATCAGAGGACATAATCGCCGTCTTCATAAAGTTCAACATGCCATGCATTTCTAAATGTGTCGAATACGGTAAGAATAAATCGTTATATCGATCGAGGTCAAAGACTCCTTGGTAAGCCAGGTTATGAATCGTAAAGACAGTCTTTAGCGGTGTCATGATTCCTTGTTCTTGAAGTGTTTGAATCATATAAGGAATAAGTCCAGTTTGCCAGTCATGACAATGGACGACATCATAGTCGTGATAGCGTAGGAACTCTAATGCAGCAAGTTGAAATAATCCAAAGCGTTCAAACTCATCTCCATGACCATAGATAACCCCACCGCGATTAAAATAAAAATCACTGGAAACAAGATAGAACGTAATTCCATCAATCTCCACTTTCTTGTATACCCCTTCATCATGCGGGGTATTAATCGGCACATGAAAATAATCAAACTTTTCATGGGCAAATGCCCCAAGAATGGCTTGATATTCAGGAATCATAATATCGACGTGATGTCCTTGTGTGCGAAGTTCTTTGGACAACGAAAAGACCACATCTGCTAATCCGCCGGTCTTCACAAGGGGCAAGGATTCACTGGCTATCATTAATATCTTCATGATGGCGCCTCTACCTTTATACTATCAAATAGTGAAAGCGTTTACGTATATATAACAAAAAAAAGAGGCCGAAGCCTCTATGTGTTTCTATTGTGGCGACTGATGGGACAAGAAATAAAAAATCTTGAATGAATGCTGTTAAGCAATAGAGTGGAATATTCTCCAAAATTAAATGAATTTTCCATATAATCCATGTTTCATGGAGTCAAAATGGAGTCAGCAGTTCACTACGGTGTATAAGAATTTCCAAACAATGCTTGTTATTATTCTTTTAAAAACCGTCTCATAGCTTGAACTAGTAGTTCAGTTGCTCCTTCGCCAGCCCTATTTTCATAATATGCTTTAAATCGTTCATCTTCCAAATATCCTTCAACTAAACTTAGGTGAGCTGATTTATCATAGAAGGGCCAATGCATTTTGAGCCAATCCTGGTGCATTCTACATACATCAATCAAACGATCTGATCCTTCATCCTTGTTTGAAAGCGAATCTCTTAACCCTGTAAGAATGTCTTGTTCTAGTTGCTTTGCTTTTAAATAATCAGTTTCCGACATACCTCGAAGCTTTTTGTAACTTTCTTCAACGACTTTTTCACTATATTTGCTCCTGATTTCATCAGCGAATTGTTCTTCGTTCCTTTGGATTACCTCATCGATCAGTCCTTTAAATTTGTCTTTGTTATTCATTGTAACAACTCCCTTCTTGTTTAATATGGTTTGTTTGATTGTTTGAATTAATACATCCATTGATGCTTTTTGTTTTTCAAGTAACATTAGATGATTTTCTAATAATCGTACGTCGTTATCCACGCCCTCAACTAGAATCCGCTTGATAGAATCCAAATCCAACCCTAATTTCTTGTAAATTAATATAAGTTGTAACCGGTCAATGTCCTCTTCACTGTATACTCGATAGTCTGAGTTGTTTCTATTGGACGGGGTTAGTAGCTGAATCGAGTCATAGTATCTCAAAGTCCTTG
>CAYTXT010000037.1:0-3586 GCA_964442245.1 uncultured Candidatus Izemoplasmatales bacterium | reverse complement strand
GGGAAAAGTACCACTCAAAAAATTCTCATCGGTTTACTTCCGATGCAAGAGGGGGTAGCCGAAGTTTGCGACACCAATGTTCGAGAATATAACCCATCGTTCTTTAATAGAATTGGAGTGTCTTTTGAATTTCCCAACGCCTATAAACGATTAACTGCCCTAGAAAATTTAAAATACTACGCTACGCTGTTTGATGGTCCGACTGAAGACCCAATGAAACTACTCGCATTAGTCGGACTCGAAGAGTCAGCCAATAAAAAAGTCAGTGACTTTTCGAAAGGGATGTTACAGCGTTTAACCATGGCTCGAAGCATGCTGAATCAAAGTGAAGTGTGGTTCTTAGATGAACCACTAAGTGGTTTGGATCCCCAAACCGCACTAAAGATTAAACAAGTCATCAAAGAAGAAAAAGCGAAAGGTCGAACGATCTTTTTGACCACCCACGACATGAATGTCGCGGATGAATTATGTGACCGAGTGGCGTTTATGAATCAAGGAAAGTTGGTCGCGGTCGATAGTCCTCGTAATTTGAAACTTCGTTATGGGGAGAAAATTATGACGATTGAATACGTGGAAGAGGGACAAACCAAACGCCAAGTCTTTGATTTAAATGGACAAGCCGATGAGATTGCCGCTTTCTTAAATACCCATCAAGTAGAAACCGTACATTCTGGAGAGGCAACGCTAAATGATATCTTTATTGAGATTACTGGACGAGGGCTCAACTAATGCTTCGCCGGTTGTGGGCCAATTATAAAAAAGACTTCTTGCATGGCCATCGACACTTTTATTTGTATATCACGTTAGCTTCGTCTCTCATCTTTATCTTATTTATTCAGTTTGTCTTACCAGATAATTACACCGAACCCGATGTATATCAATATATCGATCCAGCCTATTCATCCTTGCTTTCCGATGTCGAAACAGAGGTATTAGCCTCGCCAGCTGCTGTTGTTGCAGCTTTGGAAGAAAACCCGAATGCGTATGGAATTATTATTGAACAAGTTGATAATCAACCTATTGTGAGTTTATATACTCAAACGAATGCGGATGAAGAATTTGCTAATTTAATTAAAACGGGACTCCTTCAAAGTTTTAGCAATGAGCAAATTAGAGAGTATCCAACAACGGTATTAATTCCCGAGTTAGCAGATGTAACGTTCAAAGAACGATTCATCCCCTTAATTATTGTGATGGACTCTGCTTTAATTGGAATGTTCTTACTCTCAGTGATGCTCTTTGTGGAAAAAGATCAAAAGATGCATACCGCTTATATGGTGACTCCAGGAGGATTGTTAGAACATTTACTATCCAAAGCACTGAACATGATGACCTTAAGTTTGATTAGTGGAACCTTGGTGGTTGGGGCACTTCGGGGGTTTGAAGCTAATTATGGGTATTTATATCTTGTCTTAATCCCAGCTAGTTTTGTCGGTGCAGGTTTTGGTTTACTTATTGGTGCAGTTTATAAAAATGTATCTGATTCGATGACTGGAATCTTCACACTTTATTTGGTACTAGCAATCCCAATTATTACGTATATTTATCCAAGTTTTAATCCATGGTTCAATCAACTCATTCCCACGCATTATATGGTTCAAGGAATTGAAGCAGCGGTTCTACCGTATAGTGGATTTACGATTATTTGGCAATCCGCAATTATCTTATTTGGATTTGGACTCGTGTTATATGGTATTTCGCACTGGCTATATAAACGAGCACTGTATCAAAATGCATAGGAGGATATATGTTTAAACGAATAATTCAGGTCGCACTGCGCGACACAAAAAATAGCTTTCGTGATCCGATGGTGTTATACATCATGTTTTCTCCAATGCTCCTTGCTGTTTTATTGCTAGTGCTTACGCCTGAACAAGATAGTCTCAGTATTAACTTTGCACTTTCAGAATCAGTTCCAGCGTCGACAGTGGCTGTGTTTGAAACGTACGGTAATGTCGAAGTCGTTGCCGATGAGGCGTTAGAAACTAGAGTTCGTGGCACGGATGAAATTATCGGTGTTGGATTTGATTCGGATTACTTTATTGTGGTGGAAGGAAACGAAACCGAAGGGTTAGCAGAGCTGCCAAATGTGATTTTGGCAGGCATCAACAATCCGATTACTGATTCGGTGGAGGTCAATTTTGCAACCATCGGACGCGGACAATCACTGATTCGCACCGAAGGAGCAAAGTTCATCTTATTATTCATCTTTCTTATTCCAGGGGTCATGGTCGGCTTAAGTGTTGTTGATGAAAAAGAGTCCAACACGATTGCTGGACTCATGGTGACTCCTTTACGAAAAGCAGAACTCTTTATCGGTAAAAGTTTATTTGGAATCGTTCTTAGCATTGGTCAATTAGCTGCCGTACTTGTGGTCTTAGGCTATACCTATATGGATCCTTTTATGATTGTAGCGATGTTTGTCCCGGCAATTCTATCTGGAATGTTACTCGGCTTTATTATTGGCGCGGTAGCTGCCGATCAAATTGCAGCGTTAGGCTTAATTAAGTTTGGCTTCTTACCGATGATGGTTAGTTTTCTTGGGACGTTATTTATCCCCGAGGGATTTTGGTGGACCTTATACTGGTCACCGTATTTCTTTTTATACCGAATATTAAGCGATATGATGCTAGACATTGCCACATGGAATAGTATTGGCTTAGATATTGGATTAACATTAGCAATTACTGCCCTCTACATTGTTGTCGGTGGGAAAACGGCCTTAAAGGCTTTCTCATAGGAGGAGAAGATGGAAACATTAGGACTCGTATTACTAATTTATGCAGGATTTGTCGCAACCATTGGAGTGACACAAAAACCAGACTCCATGTGGAAGATTGTCAAAATGAAACTAGGTCGTAAACTTCCTGATTCGACGACAAGCATTATATTGTATGTCGTAGCAGCAATTGCAGCAGGATTTGGTATCTGGTTGATGGTATAAAAAAAGCTAAGCATGCTTAGCTTCTAATTCGATTAAATAGTGATGGGCATCGGCACCACCAAGATAGCCTGTCACTTTTTTTTGCTGACCGACTACACGGTGACACGGAACGACAATCGCAAACTTATTATGATGTAAGGCATTACCGATCGCTTGAGCACCTTTAGGATTATCGACTTCCTCAGCGAGTTCTTGGTAGGTCTTGGTTTGACCGTATGGGATCTTTAATAAGGCATTATAAACGTCGTATTGAAAGGATGTCCCTTGAAAGGTTAAGGGAATATCAAACTCTTTACGCGTCCCCGCAAAATACTCGTTAATTTGGGTAATCGCGTCTTCGATACAAGTGTGTTGTTTGCCGGAGGTGGGTTCAGGGTTATCCACAAAGGTAATTTCCATGATCCCACGGGCGTCACCGTAGATTTTTAACCATCCAACAGGGGTGTTTGTGTACTGTGTAAACATGATAAGACCTCGTTTTCATTATAGCGCTAATTGGTAACTTTGCATGATGGATGCTTTATTGCCGAAAATAGAGCGGTTTGGTATAATGCTAAGGCACTATAGGGGAGTAGTAAAACGGCCATACAACGGTCTCCAAAACCGTGGAAGCAGGTTCGACTCCTGTCTCCCCTGCCATTG
>CAYTXT010000036.1:0-3885 GCA_964442245.1 uncultured Candidatus Izemoplasmatales bacterium | reverse complement strand
GGCAGAAGCCAACATTCCTGATTGGTTAAAGAAAAAATTTAAATAAAAAGCCGTTCGGCTTTTTTCTCTTGTATGATAGAAAAAAAACAACGACCGGTTTATGAACGAGTGGCGTATGAAATCGCTGTTCAGATTAAAACTGGAAAATACCAAGAACAAGATAAAATCAAAGGTCGATCCCTTGCCTCGACTTCTTTTAACGTGTCTACGGAAACGATGCGCAAAGCCTTAAATCTTTTACAAGATTATGGTGTGATTGCGATTAAAGAACAATCCGGAGCGGTGGTCACAAGCCGTGCTAATGCCATTGCCTTTTTAGAAGCAGTCAAAGATGAAACGGCGATGAAGAATGCCTTCCAAAGTATTAAAGAACTCTTAGATGAATCCAGTGAAATGAATCAACGCTTACGTAAAGAACTCGTTAAAATGGAGAAGAAGTATGATATCAATCATGCCTCTACACCGATTCAAACATTTGACTATACCTTACCAAGCACTCATTTCTTAGTTGGGACGAGTCTACAAAATGCAGCGTTTTATGAAACCTTCGGGGTGACATTATACGGCATTGTCGGTCATACCACGATTAGTTCGCCGTCGAATGAATATATCTTCCAAGCAGGTGACATCCTTTATTTTAGTGGAGATGATCATCGAAAAGCTGCATTACTTAAGTATTTAAAAGAATAAGAAGACAAAACAAAACCCTACAACAAGTAGGGTTTTTATGTGCGTCAAAAATCAAAACTGACAATTTTATGTTATACTGTAAATTGTAAGTTTGAAAAGGAGGAAACAAAATGAAAAAACTTTTAACACTATTAACAGTTGTGTTCTCACTCTTCATGGTCTCAGCTTGTGAAACACAAGATACGATTATCGTAGCACAAGCCGACTGGGAATCGATTGAGTTCCATAATGCTGTTGTCGCAATCTTAATTGAAGAAGGGTATGGTGTCACAGTCGAAACCGTTCCTGCTGATACAGCGGTCATGGTTGCTTCACTACGTACGAGTGATATTAACTTATCAATGGAAGTCTGGAGTGACAATATTCCGACCTATCAAGATGAATTAGATAGTGGTGATTTAGTCGAGTTATCGGTCAACTTTGACGATAACATGCAAGGACTCTATATTCCCGCATATTTAGCGGAACAATATCCGGGTCTACGCACTGTCGAAGATTTGAAGGATTATGCGGAGTTATTTCCGAATCCAGAAGGTGGCGATAAAGGAATTATTTATGGTGGACCTGAAGGTTGGGCTGCAACCGCATTCCTAACCAAAAAGATGGAAGCATACGGATTAGGCGAATTCTTTGAATTCAAAACCATCGATTCCAGTGCTACCTTAAATGCAACCTTAGCCGGAGCATATGCCAATGAAGAACCATGGGTTGGCTACAACTGGGAACCAACCTGGGCATTAGGACTCTTTGATCTCGTTCTATTAGAAGATTCGCCTTACAGCGAAGCAGACTTCGAACAAGGAATTGGTGCTTTCCCAACTGTTAAAGTTACCGTTGCAGTGGATAAGACGTTTGAAGATAATTACCCTGAGATTGCTGCATTCTTAGCAAACTATACGACATCCAGTGAGATTACCTCAGCTGCGTTAGCGTATATGCAAGAGAATGAAGTGGAAGCCGATGCGGCTGCACGATGGTTCTTGGATAACTATGAATCCTTATGGACATCATGGGTACCAAGTGATGTGGCAGACAGCGTCAAACAAGCACTTCAAGAATAAACTAGGGACGCAATCTGAGGATTGCGTTTCTTTATGAGAGGAAACCATTATGTTTGATTTTCCAGAAGCATTAGAATTTAGTATTACCGAACCGATTGATAACGCCGTCCAATGGATGCTACAAAACTTATCGTTTATCTTTGATGCAATCACGGCTGTCATTGTTGCGATGTTTAATGTCGTCCAAGCTGGCTTGCTGTTTGTTCCTTGGTTTGTTTATGTCGCGCTTGTCTTATACTTAGGAACGAAATTTCATGGATATAAAACCGGGATTACCTTAGCTGTTATGTTGACCTTAATCGGGGTTTTTGGACTATGGGAAAGTATGATTTATACCCTAGTCGTTGTCATCATTAGTGTCATCGTCAGTTTACTCATTGGACTTCCTTTGGGAATCCTCATGGCAAAAAGTGAACGTGGTGAGCGAGTGATGAAACCGATTCTGGATGCGATGCAAACGATGCCGAGCTTTGTCTATTTAATTCCGGCGGTTATGCTCTTTGGATTAGGCCGAGTACCCGCGGTATTTGCAACCACGATCTATGCCGTACCGCCACTGATACGTTTAACCTATTTAGGAATTACTGGGGTCGAAAAAGAAGTCATTGAAGCGGGGAAAGCCTTTGGGTCAACCTCACGTCAAATGCTCTTTAAGATTGAACTTCCCCAAGCCTTACCAACCATTATGACCGGTGTCAATCAAACAACCATGATGGCAATGGCGATGGTGGTCATCTCCAGCATGATTGGGGCGGAAGGCATTGGTTCTGAAGTCTTAGTCGCGATTCGCCGTCTTGAAGTCGGAAGAGGCTTTCAAGCAGGTTTTGCGATTGTCTTTTTAGCAATTATCTTAGACCGCTTGATGCAAGGGGTGGTGACGTCCTTACAAGGAGTCACGGACCATGCCTAAAATACACTTAAAAGACGTCGAAATGATTTTTGGCAAACCTGCCCAAGTCAAAGAAGCACAGGCCTTAAAAGCCAAAGAAGTAAGCAATGCCGAGATTCGCTCTCAAACGGGAGCAACCGTCGGCGTTCGTCATGTGGATATTGAAATCGAAGAAGGTGAACTCTTTGTTATTGTGGGGTTATCGGGGTCGGGAAAATCGACGCTCATTCGTTGTTTAAACCGACTTAATGAACCCACCTCAGGAGAAGTAATCATCGATGGCGATAACATCATGGATTATGATGACGAACAGTTGATGCAACTACGTCGTCATAAAGTATCAATGGTCTTTCAAAGCTTTGCGTTACTATCCCATCGTACGATTGAGGATAATGTCGTATATGGACTTGAAGTCCAAGATATTCCCGAAGAAGAACGCTATGCCCGCGGTCAAGAAGCGATTGAAGCCGTTGGCCTCAAGGGCTGGGAGAAAAGCTTCCCGAGTCAATTATCCGGTGGGATGCGTCAACGTGTGGGACTAGCCAGAGCGCTTGCGAATCAACCAGAGATTTTACTCATGGATGAACCGTATTCTGCGTTAGACCCGTTAATTCGCCGCGATATGCAAGATGAGTTACTTGGTCTGGAAGATTATATTTCTAAGACAATCGTCTTCATTACCCATGATATGAACGAAGCCTTTAAACTCGGGGACCGTATTGCCTTAATGAAAGATGGCGAAGTTGTCCAACTCGGTGATCCCAATAGTTTCTTTGAGAATCCAGCGAATGAATATGTCGAGGATTTCATTAAAGATGTCGATAAGACAAGGGTCTTAACCGCTGCTCAAGTGATGCGTAAAGTGAAGTACAAAGTCACCACTGATATTACATTAGCGGAACTAAAAACCTATTTTACGGATCATGATTTATCGTTTGTGTATGTGGTGGATGAGAAGAATATGCTTCAAGGGTATTACTTGGCGGAAGAAGTCGCCAACGCCAAAGACACTAAAAACCTTTTAAATCCGGTGACGAAGAAATTCTTACGCCGTAATTTTGTCAAAGATATTATTGCGATGGTCGATGAATCCGATATTGATATTCCAATTGTCGATGCGACGGGTCGATTACGCGGCCTTATTAATGGGTCAGATATTTTAAAACTAATGAAATAAGAGCCTAGGAATAGGCTTTTTTCATATTGCTATGGTCGAGCTTGTCTTTTGCTATAATAAGGCATGGT
>CAYTXT010000035.1:0-4034 GCA_964442245.1 uncultured Candidatus Izemoplasmatales bacterium | reverse complement strand
ATAATGACTAAATAAAAGGACCGTTAGGTCCTTTTTTATTGAAGTGGGATTGCGATCGTTACGGTTGTTCCTTGATTCGGTGTAGATGCAAGCGTGATGGAACCTTTCAATTGACGTAGTAGTTCTTGAGTCATTGATAATCCAATCCCAAGGCTGACGGATTCATGACTGCGAGAAGGGTCCGCTTGATAGAACGGGTCAAACACGCGTTGGCGTTGTTCCTCCGTCATTCCGATTCCTGAGTCCTTAATTGTTATTTTGATAACATCAGATACTCGCTGAGAAACAATATGGATTGTTCCATTGTTAGGAGTAAATTTAATCGCATTATGAAGAACATTATTAAAGATTCGAGACAGCATGGAAACCGTAGCATGGACGTGGAGTGTTTCTTCAGCTAATTCCTTCGTCAAGGTAATCCCGCGTTCTTTTGCAAGTGCGTCTACATGGTCACTGACCGATTCTAACAATGTTGTTATATCGATTGTTTCAAACTGATCCTCTGGCTGATGCTTGATGCGGGACCAGTCGAGCATTTGTTGAATCGTTTCTTGCATCACATGAACTTGAACCATTAGGTCCTCAAGTTCATGTTTTTTAGTGGATTCTTTTGTTTTGCTAATGATGTATTCCAGCTGCGCTCGAATAGCTGTAAGTGGTGTACGAAGCTCATGCGATACATTAGCAGAAAACTCTTTTTCACGTTGTAGTGATTCTTCCATGGAGGAGATCATTTGATTGAGTGAAACGCTGAGTTGTTTCACTTCGTCGAGCGTATTAGGCTCGGGAATTCGTAAACTGTAATTTTGCGAATATGTAATTTGTGATGCCGTCGTTGCCATTGTATTTAAGGGAACAAATGCAACACGAATTATTAAATAGCCTCCAATGGCTGCTGCTAGAAGTAGTAATGGAGCAATCCACAACAAATTGCCGACGACCCCATCGAGTGCACCGAGCGTTGAGGTGTAATTGTAATACGCTCTTAGGGTTAGACTTGCATTAATCGGTTCATCATAAATGTACCAGGTCGAAAAATCATCTTCATAACGTTGTATTGCCCCAGGAACAAGTTGAAATTGTTCGGTGATACTTGTTGGAGTAATCCCGTCAAGGATTTGATTGTTTTCATACAAGACGAAGTTGATTCCATCCTTAAAAAAATAAAAGGGTTCACGACGATCGTCATCTTCTATGAAGACGCCAACAGACGTGATTACTAGATCTTCAATAACTTCGTGTGTAACCTCGCGTAACTCTTCCGCGGCTTCCTCATTAATTTGAGTTCCACTCGCAATAATTAAGATTCCAATATTAACGGTGATTAATCCCAAGAAGAAGAGCGTATACCAACTAATGATTTTTGCTTTGATTGACCATTTCTTCATGCGGGCTCCTTCAATTGATATCCAACTCCACGAACTGTGTGAATGGATTTAATCCCAAAGGGTTCATCAATTTTTTTACGTAAAAATCGAATGTATACATCAATCACATTAGAATACCCTTCATAATCGTAATTACTACTAATCATTTCCAATTGATCACGGGATACCACTTGGCCTTGATGAAGCGCCAAGTACTCTAGAACTGTGAATTCTTTGTTGGTTAACTCAATACTGACACCATGACGATGGACTGTGCGTGCTTGGCGGTCAATTTCCAAGTCTCCGACTGTTATTACATCTTGGATGGGCTTATTTTGCCTGCGAAGTAACGCATGGACTCGAGCATGTAACTCTTCAAATGCAAAGGGCTTAATCAGATAATCATCGGCCCCGGTGTTCAAGCCAACAACACGGTCATCGATTTGGTCTTTAGCAGTCAAAAGTAAAACTGGAGTTTGAATCGATTGTTGGCGCATCCAACGCACCACTTCAAGGCCTGTTTTTACTGGCATCATGATGTCTAGGACACAACAGTCGTACGTTGTGGACTCCAAGAAATCAATGGCTTGCGCTCCGTCAGCAACACTATCCACCACAAAACCATGATCTTTGAATCGTTGCAGTAAAACATTTCGCAGTGTTGATTGGTCTTCAGCAATTAATAATTTCATCCGTTCACCTAGTTCTATTCTAATGGGAAAGATTAAAGTTTGATTAAAAACATCCTTTTAATCTATTTTTCATGTTCGGTTGCTATTCTCAATTCATGAAAGCTTTGAGGGTATAAGATGAAACGTTTGAATCAAATACTATCCTATGTTCCATTCAAGATCGTAGGAAAAGTAATTCGAATGCATCAACGAAGTTTATATATCGGTGCACTAGTCGTGGCGTTTCTTGCAACAGCATTCGATATCGAGGCAATTGTCGAAGGGGAATTCGTGTTGTATCTATGGGCATTGGTGATGATTGCCGGTGCATTAGCACCAACGAATCCAATTGGTAAATTCTTACGTGGCATTCGCAAGGAAGTAGCGATCTTAGGGTTTATCCTATTACTTCCCCATGCGATTACCTTCTTGGTGGAGGGGGAATGGCAGTGGTTTGGCATTGCAGCCTTTGTCATTATGATTCCCTTAACCTTAACAAGCTTTACATGGATACGTCGTAAAATGCGACCTGCTCATTGGAAACAACTTCATAAATTAGCCTATGTATCGTATGTGAGCATCGTAATTCATCTAATCGCCGTTGGCGAAACGGAATTGATTGGAATCTTATTCGTATATGCTGTACTCAAGATTCAATATGAACTTGCGAAGCGACGCACGGTTCATGCCCTTCAACCCTCATAAAAAAAGGAGAAAATAATATGAAAAAAATTATTGCATCAAGTGTAGGCGTTCTTGTTTTAGGCGTCCTTCTTGTTGGTATATTGAATCATCCTGTTCGTGTCCTTGCTAATCCGTTTAGTCCTGCAGATACAAGAGTTACTCCCGAACTACGCGCAGCCGTAGAAGAACGCCATCCTGGGGCTAGTATCATTGATATAGAATTAGACCTCGATGGATTTGATTTATACTTATCGAATGGATTTGTGATGGAAGTAGGGTTCTTTGGTCGAATTGACCCCATTACGCAAACCTGGGATGGTCGAGCTGTTACGAATCCAACAACAGTCACTACACCAGTGGTGCCTACCCGTTCTGATGATATATGGTTATCCCCAGACCAACTCCCGCAAAACGTTTTAGATTTTATCGCACAAACGTATCCCGATTTATCCATCGTGATCGCGGAACAAGATGACGATGGATATGATATTACCTTATCCAATGGACTTGATTTAGAATTTCGATTTGATGGAAGTTTAGAACGTCAGGATTTCGATGATGACGATGATGATGTTTATATTTCAGCTTCATCCTTACCACAAGTAATTACCGATTACCTCAATGCAAATTATCCTACCGCAACTATTCGTTATGTAGAAATGGATGCTCGTGAATATAACGTGTATTTAGATAATGGATTGGAGTTGTATTTTAATCTAGAAGGAATGTTGCTAGAGATTGAACGAGATGATGATTAAACAAAAGACACTCATTTGAGTGTCTTTTACTTAATCGTAAGAACAACATTCCCTGTCTTATGTCCATTATATACATGCCGATGGGCCTGTCTGAAATCTGAGAGCAGATATGCTTGATCAATTATTGTTATTATCTTACCCTCCGCAAGAAGCTGATTTAAGAACGTTAATCTAGCTACATCTTCCTTGGTTGGTGAGCTAATACTATAGTATTTTCCTGTATCTTTTAAAATCTTAGCGGCTTTGTCTTTGCGAAAGAAGCCTACGGCATCAAATACAATGTCAAATTTTTCTTTTAAACCAGTAACGTCAGTTACCGAGTAGTCAATCCACTCATCCACACCTACATCCGATAGTTTTTCCCAGTGTCGCTGTTTTGCCACCCCAGTTACATGAGCCCCGTAATATTTTGCGAGTTGAACGGCATAACTACCCACACTCCCGCTGGCTCCGTAAACTAAGACCTTACTTCCTGGTGTAACACTCTTTTCGTTAATAAAATGAATCGCAGTTAATGCCCCAAAGGCGATGGGAGCGGCAGCTTCCATCGGCAC
>CAYTXT010000034.1:0-4990 GCA_964442245.1 uncultured Candidatus Izemoplasmatales bacterium | reverse complement strand
AGTATTTAAAGATGGGTTCATCAAAGAACTCATAAATCCGTTTAATATTAATGGTGGATTTACGGTCTCTGAAAAAGTGGATTCTTACATTCATAGATTGACCTCACTCTTGGCTCATTATAACATGTTACCGACAACTTCATAGGAGCAAAACAACGATGAAAGTCACCCATCTATACGAGTTAACAACCAAAGCAAATGGCGATTTTTATATTGTCGTCGCAAGTACCCAAAAATGCACGGTTTGTCAGCACACCAAAGGCATGCTCGCCCGAATGACCCAAGACACACCGCTGACCTTTGATGAAATTGATATTGAAGAAGTTCCGGCGTTTCGCGGAGAACACTTGGTATTCACGGTTCCAACCGTACTCATCTTTTCCCAAGGGAAAGAGATATACCGGTCCAGTCGATTTATTGAATACGGTCAAATCGATAAACTAATTCAACGATACTTAGCGTAAAAAAAGTAGCCACGAGGCTACTTTTTTTGTTCAAAGAATTGTTTCATCTGACGAAACCTGTTGGCTAAGTCTTTCGCTTGAAACAAGCTGGAGCCGAAGATGAACTGCTGGGCACCATGACTAACATAAGCATGAGCGGTTTCTTCATTCGTGGACCCATCGAGTTCAAGAATGAACGAGTGATCGTTTATGGAGGATAACCGTTGAACCACCTCAAGCTGACTGTGCACCATCGACTGTCCGGCAAACCCTGGATGAACCATCATTACCGTAATTTTATCAATCATTGGTAGAAACGGCAGAATGCTCGTCTCGTCAATCCCAGGGGATAGCGCAATGCCCACCGATAACCCTAATTCTTTCAGCGTGGATAAAACCTCTTCTAACGGCTCCTTCAGCGTTTCAGGATGAAGGACAACCCCGTGAACGTTCATCGCAGCAAGATGTCCTAGATAGCGTTCTGGATGTTCGACCATAAGGTGCACATCCAGTGGTTTGGTTGTCACTTGTTGGATGGACTTGATTAAATCAAAGTTCATCGCAAAGTTTGGCACAAACGTCCCATCCATAATATCGATATGATAGCCATCAACCAAAGGGTCTAATTGCACTAAATCCTCTTGTAGATGCAAATAATTTGTACACATTAAGGAAACACTATAGCTCATCATCGTACTCCTACGGTAAAAGAGGGCAGCAAGCTGCCCTTTTTACACTATTCTTTAGTAATTAAGGCTAATTCAACAGGAACACTTGCTGGGACGGTTTCCCCTGCTAAGTAATCCAATGCGATTTGTGCTGCAACCGCTCCAATTTCGAATGGTTGTTGAGCGACAGTTGCGCGTAGTTCTCCTGCTTCCACTGCATTAACAGCGTCATCAATCGCATCAAATCCAACGATGAATGAGTTGGCAATTTGCGTTGTAGGGTTCGATTTCACCGCTTCAACAGCCCCTAATGCCATTTCATCATTCGCGGCAAAGATACAAACTGCCGCAGGGTTTCCTTCCGCACTCAAGAACGCTTCTGTTACGTTTTGAGCATCGGAACGGCTCCAGCTAGCTGTTGTGGTTTGATCGATGTTTGATGCCCCAAAGACTGCTTGGAACCCTTTACTACGATCAATCGCCGCGGATGCACCTGCTTGTCCTGTTAATTCTAAGACCGGTGTGTTGGGTGGGCAAATTCCTTGTAGGAATTCTGCGGCCATTTCACCACCTAATTCATTATCAGATGCGACATGCGCAACGACTTCTCCTGTTTCTGCACTACGGTCCACCGTGATGACAGGAATACCTGCCGCGTTCGCTTCTTGAATCTTCACGCCGACAGTGGTTGAATCCACAGGGTTGAGTAAAATCAAATCTACGCCTTGGGCAATCAAGTCTTCAATTTGACTTGCTTGACGTGCTGCATCATTATCAGCACCAAGTGATACGAGTGTATAGTCTGACCCTTCTAATACACTTTCAATTCCTTCTTCTATGTCTAAGAAGAAGGGGTTCGTAAATGTGGATGCTGCAAACCCAATCGTTTGTTCTTGCGCACCACAGGCTGATATGCCGACAACACTCAAGGCAACCAACGCTAACGTAAGTAATTTTTTCAAATCCTTTCCCTCCTCGTTTATAGGTCGACACCTTTCTTTAAACTATATGTAACAGCCTATCGGCTGGTCACATCACTTTTTACGGTCGGCAATGACCGCGGCAATAATGATAAGTCCGGTAATCACTTGTTGTAAGTACGCAGACGTTCCAAGTAGGTTTAATCCATTAATAATGATCGCAATAATAAGGATTCCAATTAAGGTTCCTGATGCTTTTCCTTTGCCTCCAGAGAGGGAGACACCACCGATAACGGCCGCGGCAATCGCACTTAGCTCAAAACTAATGCCGGCGGTCGGAACCGCCGAATCAACGCGGCTCATTAAGACAATGCCCGCTAAAGCAGCTAAGAAACCAGAAATGGCATAAATGTATATAATGTTTCGGTCCACATCAATCCCCGATAACAACGCTGCTCGCTTATTGCCGCCAATCGCATACACTCGTTTCCCAAAGACGGTTCTTGTTAAGACGAACGCAATGACCAAGAAAACAAAGAGTAATAAATAAACAGGGGTTGGAATACCAAAGACAAAGCCGCGTCCGATAAAGCCAACAAGCCCTTCTCCTAGTTTTGAGGCGGGTACTCCATTGGAGATGTACAACGTTAGTCCACGAAAGACCAACATTGAGCCTAAGGTTGCAATAAAGGGTTGAAGTTTACCTTTCGCAATTAATACCCCGTTGATGACCCCAATAAGTGTCCCTGAGACCAGTCCCGCGCCAATCGCCAGAACGGGTGTGACCCCTGCTAAAATCAACAAGGCACTGACCATTCCTGAAAAAGCAACAACACTACCCACGGATAAGTCAATTCCTCCAGAGATAATCACCAAGGTTAAACCAAACGCTTGGAAGCCATTAATCGACGCTTGACGAAGCACATTTAAGATGTTGAGCACCGTCAAAAAGGCCGGGGTTAGAATCACAAGCAATATGACAATGATGATCAACCCGATCAAGGGGACATTTGCTTTCATAAACCCAAGGACCGAAGACCAAGGCTGCTTTTTTAATGAGTCCATCAAATGACTCCTCCCATCATGTGTTTCATCACTTCTTCATCGCTAAGGTTGGTATTTGCTAAGTCCGTCATCACTTCGCCTTCACGCATCACAATGATCCGGTCCGTAATGCCCAAGAGTTCAACGAGCTCACTGGAGACCACCACAATTGCAATCCCTAGTTCAGCAAGCGTAAAGATCAGCTCATAAATTTGTTTTTTCGAATTGACATCAATCCCACGTGTCGGTTCATCCAGGACGAGAATCTTAGGCTTGGTTCCGAGCCACTTGGCAAGAACGACCTTTTGTTGATTTCCCCCACTTAGTTGTTCGATTAACTGTGTAAGCCCCTGATACTTCGCATTTACTTGGTCCATCAAATCGTTCGCAAAAAGCGTTGTATCCTCATCGCTCACGATGCCACGTCGACTTAATTTTTTTAAGTTGTTCAATAGGATGTTGTTGGTAATACTAAACTCTAAAAATAATCCTTCGTCTTTACGGTTTTCGGTGACGTAAGCGAGTCCAGCTTTTTTGGCTTTTTTGGGCGACGTAATGTCAATCACTTGTCCATCGATAATGACCCTACCTGTTGTTTTCGGTTCAACCCCAAACAAGACGTTCATCACATCGGTTCGTCCTGACCCCATTAATCCAGCAAAACCAACGATTTCACCTTCATGAACATGAAAATTAATGTTTTGGAATCGGCGACCATCACTGAGGTCTTCGACGCGAAGGATTTCTTTGCCAATCGTACGCTCAGGTTTGTCGGGAAATAAACCACCAAGGTCATAGCCCACCATATTCTTGACGACCGATTCAAAGGTCATTTCTGCGATGGACGAAGAAAGGACAAAGCGTCCATCGCGAAGAATGACGATGCGGTCACATAAATCAAAAATCTCTTTCATGCGATGCGAGATATAAATAATCGCCGTGCCTTCACTTTTTAAGCGACGAACGACGGTAAACAGCTGATCGATTTCTTTGCTTGAAAGAGCACTGGTTGGCTCGTCCATAACAATCAGTTTGGCTTCAAGCAACAACGACTTGGCAATCTCTAGCATTTGTTGTTCGCCGACTGAGAACGTTCCCACAGCGGCATCAAGGTCTAATTGAATCCCAAGACGATCAAATACTTCTGCTGCTTTTTGGCGTTGACTAGTCTCATCAATGACGCCAAATTGACGATGTTCTTTGTTGAGAAATAGATTTTCTAAAACACTCATATCTTTAAAGACATTGAGTTCTTGATTGACAATAAAGATGCCTTTGGCTTCGCTGTCGCGAATACTCTGAAAGTGCACTGGTTGAGCGTCAATCAAAATCTCACCACTGTCTTTGGTATAAATCCCGGTCAAAATCTTCATCAATGTCGACTTGCCAGCGCCATTCTCTCCGACCAATGCCAAAATTTCTCCCTGATTGACGTCGAGTTTCACGTCATGGAGAACTTGGACTGGGCCAAACGACTTGTTAATGTGTTGCATGACTAGGTTCATTCTTTCCTCTAAAAATTAACGTTGGATACAAAGATGACATTCGCATAGGGCGTAACTTCGCCCGTGCGAATCACGGCATGGGTTTCAGCCGTCAACTCTTTAAATTGTTCGTGTGTCACATAGGTGATCGGTATGCCTTGAAAACGAGTTGCAAGCACTTGATGGATCGCCGCATTGTGATCCTTGATTTCCTCTGCGAGAATAATTTCTTCGATATGCATGTCATCACTGATGGCTTCCACCACGGATAAGAACGTTGGAAGACCTTTGGTGATTGCTAGATCAATCCGTTCCACACCGTAAGGGATAGGCAGTCCGGCATCAGCAATGGTAATCATGTCTTTGTGCCCCAAATGAGCCAATACGGTCGCTATGTGGGCGTTAAGGATACCATGTCGCTTCATCGATTC
>CAYTXT010000033.1:1283-5016 GCA_964442245.1 uncultured Candidatus Izemoplasmatales bacterium | reverse complement strand
TATTACATTCATTAATTTTTTCATTTATTTCACTTCCTTTGATGTTAGACTATGCTTCAAAAATTAAAACACCATTAAAAAAACATCCATCTGGATGTTTTTTATTCTTGAACGATTAAACCAACAATCCCTAATACTTGATGAAGAATATCAATTGGGACACGTTCTAGGTAGGTAAAGGGTCTAGCTTCAAGGTCAATGGTTTTCAGTTGCTGGCATAACACTTCCCCTTTTGTTTGCAAGTTTGCGGGTAATGCCACATGCAAAGGAAACTCTTTCATCTTGGATGAAATGGGGACTACCCATGCCATCCCTTTCGTAAATGTAGAGAACGCTGTACTGCTGACGACCATCACTGGACGACGCCCTTGTTGTTCATGGCCAAGACTGGGTCCCATATCAACAAGAATAATGTCCCCTTGCTTTACCACTCTCGGCCTCGGGGTTCATCATCAAAGATGAGTTTCGGTTTATAATCTGACTCATAACCTTCAAATAACTCTTCAAGTGACGCAGGCTGAAATACTTTGCGCATAATCACTTCATTATTGATTAAGTTGATTTCAACAGGGTCGCCTAGACCCAGACCTAAGGCTTTGAGCATCCCGGCAGGTAATACAATTCCTTGGGAATTCCCAATTTGTTTAATTTTAGATTTCATACACACCTCATGATTAGTGTATACATTTGTAATTACATTGTCCATGGTTCATCTCCTTTTACATCTATGGTTATGAACGATTTTAATATAACTTAAAAAAGACATCCACTTGGATGTCTTTTAGCTAAACCATAAGGAGACTTCACGCTCAAATGCCTCAAAGGAAGTGGACTCACAAATGAATTACTTAGTACCGAACAAGCGGTCTCCCGCATCACCAAGTCCTGGTACGATGTACTTATTTGCATTTAAAATTGGATCGATTGCTGCAAGATAAATCTTAACATCAGGGAATACGTCATGAATGGCACGGATACCTTCTGTAACTCCAATAATACAAACTACACGGATTTTTTGAACATTGTTTTGTTTCAAGATACTAATCGTCTCTAAAATACTCCCGCCCGTTGCCAACAATGGATCAACGATGATGGCCTCAAATTGCTCCAACTGTTTCGGAAACTTCTTGTAGTATATGGATGGTTTATGAGTCACTGGGTCACGAAACATTCCAACATGAGCCACTTTTGCCGTTGGAATTAATTGTTGAATACTATATTCCATTCCTAATCCCGCCCGTAAAATAGGAATGATAACAATTTCATCCTTCATTACACTAGAAGTCATTGTAGTCATCGGGGTTTTAACATTGACCAACTTGGTTTGAAGATCTCTTGTTGCATCATAAACAATCAGTTGTGTCATTTCTTCCAACAAACGACGAAATTCTTTGGGCGGTGTTGATTCATCTCTTAAGTACGTTAATTTATGAGCCAATAGTGGATGAGAACTGACAACTACGTTATCCATGATAAAGTACCGTTCCAGACTCGCCCTTAATCGCTAAAGCTACGTTTGACAAATCAGCAATAATTGCTTGAGAAATAGGTTTAGCTGAGACAAAAGAAATCGCAGCCTCAATTTTAGGTAGCATACTACCTTTACCAAAATGACCTTCACGAATATATTCCTTCGCTTCATTAAGATTAATTCGATCCAGAGATTTTTGATTAGGCAGTCCAAAATTCAACATTACACGCTCAACAGCAGTTAAAATCATAAAAATATCCGAATCGAGTAACTCTGCCAATTTCGCCGATGACTTATCTTTGTCAATTACGGCATTAATTGGTTGATATCCGCTTGAAGAATCAATCACAGGAACGCCACCACCACCGGCAGCAATAACAATACCTTTATTATCAACTAGATATTGAATCATCTCAATTTCAACAAAACTTATCGGTTCAGGTGAGGGAACAACAATACGGTATCCTCGACCTGAATCTTCGATATAACTAAGTCCTTTTTCTTTCGCAATCTTAGACGCCAACTCTTCATCGTAGAATGGTCCTATTGGCTTACTGGGTTGAATAAATGCAGGATCACTAGCATCGACAACTGTTTGAGTAAGAATCGTTGCCACCGATCTATTAATATTTCGTTTTTTTAATTGATTTACAATTGCGTTTTGAAGATGTACACCAATGTAGCCTTGGCTCATTGCAACACATTCAGCTAACGGCATATCCGGCGAACCCTTAAGTCCGGATGTAGCAAAATCAAAAGCATTTTGTATCATCCCAACTTGGGGACCATTTCCATGAACAATCGTTACCAAATGACCAACTTCGATTAAATCAACAATATTTTTCGCGGTTTGTTGAACTAAGACTTTTTGCTCTTGTGGCGTATCACCAAGAGCATTACCACCTAATGCAATTAAAATATTCATTTATTTTCCTCATAGTAATGGAGTAAATCGATCAACGCTACTTCAAAACAAACTAAGGGAGGGTGAACCAAACCTGCTCCTACTTGTCCAACCCCTGGGTCTTTATGAGCCATGCCTGTATTAATAATGGGTAAGATATTTTTTTCAATTACCTTGATTACATCAATACCACAAGCAGCGCTCATGAAATCCAAATTTGGAATAGTAAACATTTGATGTTTACCTACGGTGATTTGATGCATTTGTCTCGAGTAGTCAAAAGCTTGTTCAACTGAACCACCCACAAACTGAACAATGGCAGGGGCTCCAGCTAGGCAAAAACCACCAATCCCAATGGTCTCAGTGATGGAGCTATCTCCTATATCTGGTGCAGCATCCGATTCTGTGAAACCAGGAAAGAGTAAACCCTTGACATAATTCGCAGGCGCAGTAAACCATTTTGTTCCACCTGCTAATTGAATCCCAAAATCAACTCCGTTTCGACTCATTGTTTTCACAATAGATGATCCTGGAATATCTCCTACACTATCCGTGGCTAACTTTGCATACGGCATTGATAAGTTTAGTGTGTAATGATCGTTATACTTAATAAAATCTAAGAACATATTTTGTTGTTCTTTAGTAAAAGATGTTTGAACAACATATGGAGCAATCTCTTTAAAAAATAAACTTGTTAGCGCCTTATTTCGATTGTGTCCTTCATCCCCCATATGTAATGCTTGTGCAATTAGACTTTTAACATCAATCGGACCACTTAATGCCAATACTTCTTTTAATAGGGGAGCAAATTCGCTTTGAATCCAGCGAAGACGAACAATCACTTCCTCTGAATTAGCTCCATATCGCAAGACTTTCCCAAGTCCCTCATTGACACTACAAAATGCTTTGCTATTTGTTACCGGATTTACCAACACATGAACCGGCATCGATGGAGAAATGATTCCGGCCATAGGTCCTACGGATGCGTGATGGTGAGCAGGTTCAAATGTAATAACTCCTGATGATGCTAAGGCTTCAGCCTCATCGTGGGTAGTCGCCCACCCTTCAAATAGAATAGCTCCCACGACTGCCCCTCTCATAGGGCCTGCCATTCTGTTAAATTCAATGGGCGGGCCAGCATGAAGAATCATCTTCTCGCTCATCAGAGGAACAACCTTGATGGCAGGTTCAATATCAACCAAAAATGCCTCAGCGGACAACATTCGTTGAATTGCAATCTGATTTTGTTGTTCAATTTGGTTTTTATAGGATTGAAGCTTCAATAAAGTATCAATCATGATAGGATTCCCATTCGCAATTGGGCGCCAATCTAAATGATTATATGTGATATCTTGCTT
>CAYTXT010000033.1:0-1183 GCA_964442245.1 uncultured Candidatus Izemoplasmatales bacterium | reverse complement strand
TCATTGGCTGCAATTTGTTGTGCCTGTTTAATTGTTGATAAGGTAATTCCTACAGGGTCTTCATGGGAACCATAACCTAGTTCAAAATCGAGTAAAATGACACTCGTACTTGGGTCTTTTGCTTCAATCAAGATTCGTTCTAACCGAATTGTAGGTTCAATCATTGGATGTGGTCGACCATTCGTAAAGACATCGTCTCCCAAATCGACTAATGTATTGCCCTCACTTTCTAACGGATTCGGCATCTTTTCATATGGTTTTTTAGCAACATTTGAAACCAGCGGAGAAAGCTTATGACGCAGTAGGGATAAACTTTCAGCGGTTAATGTCCCACCACAATAAAGCCCTCGTAGATACCCCGCTTGTGACGAAAGTTTCTCACGTTCTTGGCGAATCCACTCTAGGTCAACATTACTGATTTGACTAGGCGAAGATAACGTAATCCCTTGTAATTGAACTGCTTTCTCCGCAGCTTCAGCTAAAGTCGATACAAAATGTAGATTATCTTCACTTCCTGATTTGTTAGAATCCAAAAAGCATACTACTACTTGCTGCTGCATTAAACGCAAATTGTTCAAAATAGCTTCTTCAACGGATTGCGCAGGTGGCTTCGATATAACAACCACCACTTCTGTGGTCGGATTATCTTTAAGAGCTTGAAGAGATGCAATCATCATTCGACCACCCACTGCTTCTGATAAATCACGACCACCTACGCCAATCGCTTGATTAATTCCACCACCAAATTGATCAATCAAAACTGTAACTTCCTGTAATCCTGTTCCAGAGGCAGCAACCAAACTAATTGAGCCACGTCGAACCTCATTTGCAAAGCACAATCCTTTACCGTTGATTATCGCCGTGCCACAATCTGGTCCCATCATTAATAAATCATTAGCGATTGCATAATCTTTCAAATAAACTTCATCATCGATAGTGACATTATCGCTAAACATCATTACATGTAGTCCTTTATTTAAGGCATTTAAGGCTTCATACGCAGCATATTGACCCGCAACTGAAATCACAGCCAAATTAAAAGTGGTATCAACCTCTTCTATCCGCTTTAGCGATGCTTTTGAGGTTGTTGTTGGTCTTGATTGTTGAGTCAATAGACCAAAAATATCATCCACCTGCGATTCCGTTTCCTGATGTTTTACTGCGATGATTAAATCAGATGGCG
>CAYTXT010000032.1:3014-5577 GCA_964442245.1 uncultured Candidatus Izemoplasmatales bacterium | reverse complement strand
ACAATCAAGGACTCTCAGCCATTAGTGTCGAACTAACGGCCAAAGACCACGTTTGTTTTTTAGACGAGCGAGACTGCGACCCTAAGGTTTGTCCGTTTGCCAAAGGCTACTTCGATAAGATTCAAGGTGCGCTTCAAGAATGTTTGGAAACGACAACGCACTTTACCCGACCGGTGATTGAAGAATTTGCACGAGCCCATGAAGTCTGTCCGTTTGAATTATCATTGGACCTTTCCAGCTATGCAGATGTTGTTGTGTGTGATTACAATTATGTCTTTGACCCCAAAGCTCGTTTGGTTCGTTATTTTGAGATGGACCGTCCGGTGAAACTCTTAATCGATGAAGCGCATAATTTAGTGTCTCGCTCCAAGTCGATGTATTCCGCAACCTTATCGGCCGAGCAACTTTGGCCGATCTTAGAATTTAAAATACCGCAAAAGAACAAACGTAGTTTATTAGCGGTGATTCATTACTTAGAAAAGCCAAGCTTTGATCAACCCGGACTGGACCCGGTGATCACTCACTTGGTGAATACGGCGTTTGATCAACTTAGTGATTATTTACTCACACAAGCCAAACACCCGAATCGTAAAGAGTTACTCAAAGGACTCTTTCATTTGCTGGACTTTCGCCGAATTACTCGCTTGGTCAATGATACGTACCATCTCATTCACGATGGGGATACTCAAACCCTTAAACTTGCTTGTCTAAACGCAAAAGAGCACCTTCAAGAAAGTATCAACTCCTTACGCGGTACGATTTTATTCTCTGCTACCCTCGAACCCCTCCCGTACTTTCAAGCGTTTCTAACAGGCGATACGGGAAAAGTGTTACGGGTGGATTCTGTATTTGACTCTTCACAAGTATTTACAGGGGTCATGAATGGGATTGATGTACGCTACCAAACAAGAGCTCAAAGCATTGAACCGATTTCCTCTGTAATCAAAGCCTTACAAAAGACCGGTAAGAATACGATTGTCTTTGCGCCAAGTTATTCGTTTATTGAACAACTAAAACCGCATCTTCCCGCGGGGGCCATTGTTCAAACCAAAGATTTAAGCCTCGAGGAACGCGACCAAATCATCCAGCGCTTTAAAGATGAACAAGGAATGCTTGGTGTCTTTGTCGTCGGCGGCGTGTTTGCCGAAGGCGTGGATTATATGGGTTCGATGTTAGAGCAAGTCCTCATCATTGGGGTCGGAATGCCGGGCATTGATTTAGAGACAAACTTAACCAAAGACTTGTTTGATCAACAAGGAGCAAACGGGTTTGATTATGCGTATAAGTACCCTGGAGTCTCCAAAGTCATTCAAGCTGCAGGACGCTTACTTCGAAGTGAAACCGACCGCGGCGTTCTTCTGTTCGTTGATACCCGCTATGACCAACCCTTTTATCAATCAATGATCCCTTCGTTTTATGGCTCGCTTCGAACGATTCATAATGTAAACGAACTCCAAGGTCACTTAAATCATTTTTGGGCAAAAAAATAAGAGCCGTTTGGCTCTTTTGTTTTATATGGTGCGGATGATGTGAGTCGAACACACACGAGCATTTGCTCACTACCCCCTCAAGATAGCGCGTCTACCAGTTCCGCCACACCCGCATGGTGCTTGTTTATCTTATCAAAACTTCCCTTTTGCTACAACAGAAAACGGCCCTTATGCAAGGGCCGCTTTAATTTCATTAATGACTGCAATCATTGTCGTGACTATTTCTTCTTTGTCAAACTGGATGTCGGTATCGTATCCTTGCTCTGTCAAAATCGGAACGTGAATAAACCCAACGGGTAAGCGTTTCGGTAAATGATATAACGCCTCATACATGATGTGATTACACACAAAGGTGCCAGCACTATTTGTAATTTGGACCTTGTGGCCCGCTTCTTTAAGTTTTGGGGCAATGTCATAGATCGGTAAGCGGGTAAATAATCCATCCGCTCCTTTGTTCTCAATCTTGGACTGGATGAGCTGCACCCCATCATTGTCTTCAATACGGGCATCATCCATGTTAATGGCGATGCGTTCCAAGGAGACATACGGACGGTTCTCGGCTTCGCCCAGTAAAATCACCACATCAGGCTTGTAACTCGATACCGCTTGGCGTAGCAAGGGATAGCTTCGGTGAAAGGATGTCGGTAAAATTTGAACTTGAATATCAAGACGTTCTTTTAATGCTTCGGCGACAAGTTGCGAGGCATTCGTGCTTTCCCCATTAAAGGGATCAAAGGCCGTGACTAAAACATGCATTAGGCTTCTCCTGTTTGAACGGCATACTTATGCCAGATTTTGCTACGCCAACGCCAAAACATGAAGACCCCGCGAAAGCATTCATCCATACTCATCGCAATAAAGACCCCAATGACGCCGTAGCCAAGTTGAATTCCTAAGATGTAACTAAATAATACACTAATCCCGAACATACTGATGACGCCCATGATGACCGGAAACACCGCATCATTCGCACTACGTAAACTAAAGATAAATAACAAGTTCATCGTGCGGCCAATTTCATTCGCCACCGATATCAACATTAAGGTCACCCCAAGGGCAATGACTTCTTCATT
>CAYTXT010000032.1:0-2914 GCA_964442245.1 uncultured Candidatus Izemoplasmatales bacterium | reverse complement strand
CCAAATAACCCAATCATCTGATTGGCAATCCCGACTCCTGCGACCGCAAGGTCAGAGTACTGAGAGAGCATTAAGGTATCTAAGGATCCCATTAAGATAAAAAAGAGTAATTCAATAAAAATTGGCCACGTTAAACGGTATAAATTCTTTTCCACGAGATTCTCCAGATGCCATTGTATCACTCACTTTTCACATATTCGGAAGGAAAATGATAAAATTAATTACACACTATATGAAATAACGATATTTCTTCAATGATTGTGTTATATTTAATACGATTATAAAACTATTGGACAAAAAAGATGGAACCCGAATACACAATAAAAGATGATGCGATTGCATCCACCGAAACTGCAGAAACCGATGCGTATCAAGAACCAGCCTCTGAGGCTGAGCCAATACAACAAAATACCGAATCCGCTGGGGTCCCAGAAGATTCGGATAATTCGTTTGTCAATGAACGTTCAACTGAAGAACCCGATGGCCCTAAACTAGACCAACAAGTCGCAGACCAAGCAAGTTCTTCTTCCAACAACGTCGCAGGAATGTTTACGACGACTGCTGGGGCGGTTGGGGTTGTTGCCGCTGTGGCAATTTTAAGCCTTGGGGCGAGCGATGCTGAAATTATTAAAGTTAAAAGTTTTGAGAATAGTGTTTTCTATCATGTAAACGTTGCACCGAATGACAATATTCAAGATGGAAGTCTCCAGTTAGTCCTTGAGAGCACGAGTGATGAATATGTTGTCGACTTGGACTTTGGCGAAACGTATGGGTTTGTCCCTCGTGTCGCTAATGATACAGAGTTCACGGTCAGCCTACAAGGACGAGGAACAATTGGGATTCAAACCTTAGGCCAAGTCTTAACCCAGACCTCATCATCCCCAAATGCGGTATTGTATTATCCACAAGTACAAAATGCCTTGACTGATGACAACTTGGATTACGTCATGCGAGCCTATTACGAAGACCCCTTAAGTTTAATTGCCTCGATGGTGATTGAAACAGGATATATGAATCCGTATACCCAGGAAATGACGTGGTTTGATCCGATCCCTTATGACTCCGGCGTAACCTCATTTGCGGTAAACGGAGTTCCAAACCGCAACTCTGAAGTCATTACCCGTGTTCAAGCAACACTGAATACCGAAGAACCCCAAACCGTAATGATTGATGAAACTCGTTTTTTTACCCCCCTCTATCATGAAGCAAGTGCAGAGCTAGTTGGGATTACGAATGTATCAGCAACGATGGTGCTTCGACCGGACTTCACCTACTTACCCGATGCGGTTTATACCGTAACGCTATTAGATATTGATCGTGAGGTGGCTTCTTTTACTTACACCGAAGCAGATGGAGAAATCCCCATTACCTTTGAAGAGTTATACACCAACACGAGATACGGGGTTGAGGTTCGTGTTACCTTCACCAATCCTGGACGAAGTAATGACGTCGAACTTGTACTTCTGCAAGAAGAGTTTGTTACCCCAGACCGCATCAATACGGTTACCGCAAGTGTCGTGAATCCGACGGCACAGTTGATTACTGTGACAGCAAAAGGTAATATTGCGGCATACACTTATTTATATTATGAAATTGATGGAGAACGCACCTTGATTGAATTAGACAAACAAGCGGCAGATTCCTCGATTATGACCTTAAGCTTTAACCGCCTGGAAGAGGCGTATACCGTAACGTTCGGGTTGACGAATGAAAATGAAGACGCCGAATATGTTATTGGTTCAGAAGAAATTGAAAGGAGCGTTACCGAATGAGTTTCCAAGAAAAACTAGTCGCATGGCTTAAAAAGTTTGCCTCACGATTTGGCATCCCAAGTCGTGTTGATGCGTTAAAGATTGGGATTATCCTGATTGTCTTATTTATTAGTGTGTTTGCCTCGGACTTGTTTCCTGGGACACAGTTTGCGTTGATGGTGGAACGCACCTTCGGTCAGTTCTTTAATATCGCAGGCGCGTTTGAATCGAGTGTACTACTTCTTGTTGAAAGCTTCGCCATCCTCGTCTTTATTTGGACCTTGGTTCAAGTTGTTGGCTGGTTCTTCTTGCTCTTTAAAGAAAAAGGCAAAGAACCCACCATGGGCGTTGCCTTGGCCCAAAGTGCCTTTAAATATTTACTTTATGTGACTGGGGCCGTAATGATTCTTACCACCTGGGGCGTTGATCCTACCGCGATCTTAGCCGCAGCCGGGTTAGCCGGGATTGCCATCTCATTTGGGGCTCAAGCCGTCATTCAAGATATCATCAGCGGTATCTTCATCTTAATTGATAAGCCGTATTCGGTCGGAGACATCGTGTATGTTCAAGGCTTTCGTGGCTTGGTCATGAAGATGACATTACGTAATACTCACTTCAAAGATTTAGTCTCCAATGACATTAAAATCTTCCACAACTCGGATATCCGTGATGTGGTTAACACCTCGGTGATGATGTCAACGGCTGTGGCAGAAATTGGAATTAGCTATAACTTAGACATTCGAGATGTCGAAAAGATTATTCAAGAACATCTTCCAAAAATGAAAGAAGCTATACCCGCGATCATCGAAGGGCCTTTATATTTAGGAATTACCTCCTTCGGAGATTCCTCGGTTAACTTGAAGTTCATTGCTCGCACGAATGAGTCTGATAAGTTCTCGGTGTCACGCTTAATGAACCGTGAATTGAAGATTTTATTCGATGAACGTAAAATCGAGATTCCATTCCCTCAAGTGGTGTTAACCGAATACAAAAACAATCCAACACCACCTCCAATCGTGAACTTAACTGCTCACCAAGAACAACTCGAACAAGAGCGCGTTAAAAAGCGTGGCGAGAAACTGAAAAAAGAAAAGAAATTAGACCACGGGTCTGACGAAGACGAAACAAAATAAAAGAGGCGATTACGCCTCTTTTTTCTTCGG
>CAYTXT010000031.1:0-6342 GCA_964442245.1 uncultured Candidatus Izemoplasmatales bacterium | reverse complement strand
GATAGCGGTAATCAAATTCAACCCGTTCGGTCCATAAGGTATACACTGCAAACGGGAATAACACAAACGCTAAGAATGCTTGACCAATCTCAAAGAAGATTCCAGCATCTGCAATCCGCTGACTCACCGCTTCTAACCCTAAGAGATAACTTAAGAAGTTGTTCGCAAAGTGAATAATAATCGGCACCCACATAGAGCGAGTCCAGTAATAACTTAGACCAAGAACAATGCCTAAGACTGAGGCAAAGACGCCTTGAAAGATATTGAGGTGGTATAAGCCAAATAAGACGCCTGAGGCAACAATCGTCATGCCGACTGCGGCAAAACGGCGTTCGAATTGATCAAAGATATATCCACGAAATAAAATCTCTTCAAAAATCGGGGCAATCACTACTACCGCGATAAATAAACTAATTGCAGACCCTAATGCTAAGTTCTCAAACAATTCAACATAAGCTTCATACGGTTCAGGAAATAATAACGACATGCCTTGTAATATATAACCACTGAAAAATAACGCCGAAAACCCAATCGTTAGCGCTAAAAATAATTGAATCGAATTGGGTCTGACATTAAAGCGGTAGGTTTGAACAAAGGATTCTTTCTTGCTGTAGCGAAGTAAAAACAAAAAGCCAATCATTGCGACGCCGGCAAAGATTAAACTATTTGCCGATTGCGATAAAATCGCTTGGTCAATCATGTCGGTGGTAATGCTGCCATCTTCGATCGCTGCTCCATTTTGGATGCCATACGAAAAGGCATAGCCAAAGACATAGACTAATACGAGTAATTGATGCAGTAAGAGTAATCCTAGAATGCGTAGTCCTAATTTAAAATCGTTCATACGTCCTCATAGGTGTAGATGCGTATGGTCGACACCCCATAATTTTGTTGTTTTTTTAATTGCACCCGGCCAATGGTTTCTGGATAATCCACCCCGCGTGGGGTTTCACAAGCAATCAGACATCCCTTGGCTAAGGCATTAGCCTGATCAAGTCTTAAAATAATGTCATCAATCACCTTCATCGCAAACGGGGGGTCGAGTACGACCAAATCAAACGGTCCGTGTTGATGAATGTGTTTAAAGACCACATTATAATCTTGCTTCAGCAAGGTCACTTGATTCGAAACGGCTAATGATGTGACATTAGCTTCAATGATGCGCTGAGCCGGCTTTGCCTTCTCAATGATAACCCCATGCTCGATGCCTCTGGATAATGCTTCTAACGTTAGCGCGCCACTACCACCAAAGACATCCAAACTTCGGCCGCCCTCAAAGAAGCCGCCGAGAAGATTAAACATGTTCTCCCGGTTGCGGTCTAAGGTGGGCCGTGTAATCATCCCGGGTAAGGTTTGTAACCGCCTCGAGCGGTAGATTCCTGCAATAATACGCATGACTTATTATAGCAAAGAAAAAGCCGCGAGAATCGCGGCTTATTTCTTACTGCGTTTTGAGTAATTTAATAAATTCACTCAGATTCGATAGTTCAGAAACACCTAATTGATTCGTTGAGACCGTATACAAATAATCATCCAGGAACAATCCTTTTTCCATTTGGTTGTAGTTGCGGTCTGGTTCATGGTTGATGTAGGCCAATCGAGTGAGTCCTAAGTCTTCGAAGGAATACATCATATACCCGGTTTCATACCCGTACGTGTTTGTTGTTTCATCATAGTTGTAAGTATTAAACGGGAAGCCGATGACTTGTTTGTCATAATCCACGAGTAAGTCTTTATGATTATAGGTTGCACTAGAGAAGCTCCAGCCAAACTCATCATACTCAATCACAGATTTACTATTTTCAATCGGATTAGCCGGATCACTCACATCATAGATGGCTAGTTTTAATCCTGTTGTGCGGCCATCGGTATCGGCTTCAAAGCCAATCCCTAAGATATGACTCGCATCGAGTGGTTGTAAATAACTGGAGAAGCCAGTGATTTCAAGTTCACCTAAAATCACAGGGGATTCTGGAACCGATAAATCAATCACATAAAACGGATCGGTCATTTCAAAGGTAACCAAGTACGCGCGGTCTCCCACAAAGCGTGTGGATTGTAGACGTTCATTCGGTTTGCCTAATTTTTCTAAGCTACTCACAATCGTCATGTTTTCATTTAAGACAATTAAACGGTTATTGGTGTCTTCTCCCCACCCTGTAGTCGTTGTCACACGTAGGAATCCGTCTTGCTCATCCATGCTGAACTGATTGAGAGGATAACCAAGAAATTCTCCTGCAGCCGCTAAACTGACGTTATTTCCTTCCAGTTCAAAGCGTGTAACTCGGGTGACGGCTTCGTCTACATTAACCCCTTCATCAATGAATAACGCCATACGCGGCATCGAGAAGAAACGTTGATCGAGAAGATAAATATTATTTTGTGAGACATACATTATGTTTGATGAGGATTGGAGCATTTGTTCCGCATCGACGTCGGTGGTAATTAAGTCAATGCCGTAAATGGACGTGAAGTTATTCGGATTGGTATCACGTAAGTGAATAATATCGTTATATTCAGTGCTGAATGATTCTCCATTCACAGAATAGCGAGGAAGTAGATTTTCTTTGTCTTCATAAATCCAGTTGGAATTAATCACAAACAAATTGTCGTTAATTTTACGGGTTCCAACCATGTACCCTTCAAACGTGTATTCATCGACTAACGTAAAGTCACTGGCTTTGTCATAGACATATACGACAGTTTCACTGTCGGTTTGACCATACCAAGGAAGAATTCGAAAGGTGGAATCTTCAACATCACTTTGAGCTTCCCCTTCTTGCAAGTTCCAGTTGGGATAAATATTACGGCTAATAATAATGATTAAGCGGTCTTCATCGACATAAAGTCCTTGCGGGCTTTCATAGACACAAAATTCTTCACCCGATTCATAGCAATTCATATCATTACGGTATGTAAAGGTGCGATAAATAGAAAGCTCTTCCGCTGGCCATGCTTGATAGATCACGACTTCTTGATTGAAGGTTGTCTGGTTGTATCTCGTATGGTAAATAAACGTCCCATCGGTTTTAATGTTGTCGATTTCATCGACACCTACGACTTGAACGTTGGTTTCCGTAAATGATCCTGCACTATCAAACTCTGCCTTTGATGGCGACGGTGACGGCACGGCAACGGATGCTTCCATGACGGCGCGTTCTATACCAGGAACAAGAGGGTTATTAGAGTTTTGGTACTCCGCCAGTAAACTGCGTAAGTCATCTTCGGATTGTATTTGGGCAATTTCCAAGCCGTTAAAGTTTGTGAAATTAACCGTTGGCGCAATCGATAAGGCAATCAAGAAAACGGTGGCAGGCACCAAGGCTTTGAGTGCACTAACATATTTGTTGTTGGAAAATGTCGCAACCCGCATGATGCGGTGTTTGTTACTAAGTTCGTTGTTTAAGACACTGGTGTAATACCACTGGGCTAAAAACAGCACAGTCGCAAGGCCAGTGACCACTAAAATAATGATGCGTACTAAATCGTTCATATGTCCTCCTATAAGGATAAGGCTGTTCGAAAGGTAGAAACGTAGCTTCGGTTCACTTCTAAAACATGACCATTACGAAGGTCCAGTTTCAATTTGGCATTTAAGGCCGGATTGATGTACTTGATCTTGGCAATGTTAACAATCACTGATTTTGAGATTCTGACAAAGTCTTTGGTTTTCAAATCTTCTTCAATTTGATAAAGACGTTCTGACGTGCGGTACTTATCATTGGCAGTGTGAATATAAATATCATCACCAAAGCTTTCAATGAAGTAAATATCCGCGGCTTCAATACGAGTGCTTCCTCGTTCATTTGACGCGGTGAAATACACCGGCTCTTTCGCATAAAGCAGCGGTAAGAGTTTTTCGACTTCATGAATGTGGGATAACGGGAAGACGAGATTGACTTTATCGTCCTCCATCATCGACTTATCATCGGTGATCACCACCTCATAATTCGTCACGTCAGGAAGGTGTAATTGTGATTGTAAGTTCTTGGTTTTGGATTTGACCTTAAACATACGTTGTCTCCTTTAGACAGTTTGATTATTTCGCATTCAGAAGTGACATACAAGCAAAACTCGATATCTTACAATAATTGTACTATAACCTACAAAAAAGGCTCAATTGAGCCTAATCGTTTTTAATCTCGTTGACCATATCCCAATCACACGCTTTAACAAACTCGGTGAGTAATTTGACGGCATACTCATAGTCTTGTTTATGAATCATCGAGGTATGGGAATGAATGTATCTTGAAGGAATGCCTAAACTCATGGCAGGCGCTCCTGCATGCGCTAAATGAGCGGCTCCAGCATCAGTGGTTCCTCGGTTTAAATAGGTTAATTGAACCGGAATATTATGCTTTTTGGCAATCTTCATCAATTGTTTACGAAGTCCACGGTGACCAACTAAGCCGCCATCATAGACTAAAATCGCCGGACCTTCGCCAAAGTTACAATCTTTATCGCCACCTAAATAATCAGTTGCAACCGTGACATCAACGCCAAAGGCAATATCAGGGCCAACCATATTTGCTGAAGTACGTGCACCACGAAGTCCGACTTCTTCTTGCACCGTGGCAACATAATACGCTTGATTGGGAATCGATTCATTTTTCAAGTTTTCCGCGACATCAATCATGATCGCACAACCAATGCGGTTATCCCAGGCTTTGGCAAGCCATACATTTTCATCGGCTAATACTTGAAACTGGGTATATGGGGTGACCATATCACCAATTTGAATGCCCATTTCTTTGATTTTTTCTTCTCCTTTAACCCCAAGGTCTAAGAAGATGTCTTTTAAATCAACCGGCTTCTTGCGTTCGTCTTCACTTAAAATGTGAGGCGGACGCGATCCAACAACGGCACGGTATGTTTTTCCTTCTTGGGTGGTGATTGTCATTTGCTGTGCTAAAACGACTTGGCTCCACCATCCACCAAGCGGCAAGACTTTTAAGAATCCTTCTTTGGTAATCGCAGACACCATAAAACCGACTTCATCCAAGTGGCCACTCATATAGATTTTAGGTCCATTCGGATTTCCGACTTTGACCCCTACAACACTGCCTAAGTTATCAAACTCGACGTTATCCGCAAACGGCGTTAACGCCTTCGCGACAAATTCTCTGGCTTGGGATTCATTGCCGGGGACGGCATTTAATTCGGTGATGGCTTTTAATTGATCTAATTTCATGGTTACATCCTCTCTGGGGCGGATACCCCTAACAGACTTAAACTATCTTTTAATACGGCAGCTATTGCTTGAATGAAATATAAGCGCTCATTCGTTGCTGTCTCATCCTCTGTGACAATGGTTTCTTCATTATAATACTGATGAAACGCCGTGGCGAGTGTTTGAATATAATTTGCCACTCGGTGAGGAATTCGTTTCTGCGCCGCTTCTTCAATGACTAATGGATACTCATTAAGCAGTAAGACTAGTTCATTGGAAGCATCGCCTAAGGTCGTAAAGGTGGATACTGGGGTTACCCCTCGTTCTGCTTTTTGTAAGACACTATAAATACGGGCATGCGCATACTGCGCATAATAGACGGGGTTCTCACTCGTTTTACGAAGGGCTAAATCTAAATCCAATTCCATTGGCGTACTTAAGGCGCGAGCCGCGAAGAAATAACGAATCGGATCAACCCCAACTTCTTCGATTAAGTCAAGAAGTCCAATCGCTTGGCCACTGCGTTTACTCATCTTCACTTCAACGCCGCCTTGATAGACTTTGACCATTTGTAAGAGTTCAATGGATAACTGGTCTTGTGGGTATCCAAGTAATTGTAAGCTGGCTTTCAGTCGTGGGACCGTCCCATGATGGTCCGCTCCCCATACATTAATCAATTCATCAAAGCCGCGGTCAAATTTCGTTTTATGATAGGCGGTATCGGGCACAAAGTAAGTATAGCGACCGTCTGCAGTAATCATCACACGGTCTTTTTCATCTCCGTATTCAGAGGTCTTTAACCACAATGCCCCTTCCGCTTCATATGTAGCTCCGGTTTGTTTTAACTGGTCGACCACGGTTGCAACGGCATCGGGATATAGCGTCTTTTCCCGAAACCATTTATCAAAGGTGACACGGTATTGTTCCAAGTCGGTTTCTAATCGTGAAAGCATGAGTTTCACACCTTCTTCTTTAAACACCGATAGATCAGTAAGATCTGGTCCATATTGATCTAAGATAGCCTTTGCTGCCGTAATAATCTCGGCTCCAAAGTACCCATCCGTTGGAATACTAAAGTCTTTGTTTAATAATTCAAAATAACGAGCTTGAATGCTTAACGCTAAATTTTCAATTTGTTGGCCGCCATCATTCACATAAAACTCTTTATGAAC
>CAYTXT010000030.1:0-7126 GCA_964442245.1 uncultured Candidatus Izemoplasmatales bacterium | reverse complement strand
CCACGGTGTCCAAGCATTGGGTTGAATTCTTTAAGTTCTTTGGTTTTTGATAGTAGTGTTTCAAAATCAACACCCATCGATTTCGCTAAGTCACGAATATCTTCTTCATCATGAGGTAAGAATTCATGTAAAGGCGGGTCTAATAAACGAATCGTCGTTTTATTCTCAGGAGCTAACGAGAGAATCGCCACAAAGTCATCATATTGATACGGTAGAATTTCGTTTAAGTACTTCTCACGTTCTTCTTTGTTTGCCGCTAAGATCATCTTACGAACGGACGCAATACGGCCTGCTTCAAAGAACATGTGTTCCGTACGGCATAGCCCAATCCCTTTCGCACCAAGTTCTAGTGCTTTTTTGTAATCTTGAGGGGTATCGGCATTCGCGACAACTTTAACTTTTTTGATTTCATCAGCCCATTGAATGACTTTTCCGAAATCACCACTCATTTTTGCTTCAATCGTTGGGATACGGCCTTCATATACTTTACCAGTATCACCATCTAAGCTTAAGTAATCGCCTTCTTTGAAGGATTTATCGCCAATTTTAATGGTACGATCTTTATCGTTAATCTTTAATGCACCCATTCCGGAAATACAGCAGACACCCATTCCACGAGCAACTACGGCAGCATGGGAGGTTGCTCCTCCGATTGCGGTTAAGATTCCTTCTGCAGCAGCCATCCCTTCAATATCTTCAGGGCTAGTTTCTACACGAACAAGTAATGCTTTATCGCCTTTGGCAACCGTTGCTAAGACACTTTCAGAGTCTAAACAAATACGACCGGTTGCAGCCCCAGGAGATGCGGCTAACGCACCACCAATGACTTCCGCTTTTGCTAACGCCGCTAAGTCAAACGTTGGGTGAAGTAATTTTTCAATATAATTGACGTCAATTTGCATTAACGCATCTTCTTTGCTTGCTAAACCTTCTTCAAAGAAGTCGACCGCAATTTTTACCGCAGCCGCAGCCGTACGTTTTCCGTTACGGGTTTGTAACATGTAGAGTTTGCCATCTTCGATCGTAAACTCCACATCTTGCATGTTGTGGTAATGCTTTTCTAAGGTTGCACAAATGTCAGAGAATTGTTTATAAATCGCTGGCATTGCGGTTTCAAGAGTTTTTAAAGGAAGTGGAGTACGAATTCCCGCAACAATATCTTCGCCTTGGGCATTAATTAAATACTCCCCGTATATCTCTTTGGTTCCGTTCGATGGGTTACGAGTAAACGCAACACCGGTTCCGGAGTTTTCATTGACGTTTCCAAACACCATTAACTGAACGTTAACCGCAGTTCCTAAGTTATGAGGAATGCCGGATAAGTTACGGTAACTAATCGCACGAGGGTTATTCCAACTATTAAAGACCGCTTCCACTGCCATGAGTAATTGGCGTTTTGGGTCTTGTGGGAAATCTTCACCCATTTCATTTTTATAAATTTGTTTGAATTGTTTGATACTTTCTAATTCGTCTTCAACGCTGAATTCATTCGTATCCACATACCCTTTGGCATGTTTTAACGCTTCAACAACCGCTTCAAATTTATGACGTTCTACCCCACGAACCACGTTCGAGAACATTTCAATAAAACGGCGGTATAAGTCATAGACAAACACAGGTTTACCGGTCTTTTCAGCAAAGGCAGCTGCCGTTGCATCAGATAATCCAAGGTTTAAGACGGTATCCATCATTCCTGGCATTGAGAATACTGCCCCAGAACGAACCGATAGTAATAATGGATTTTGTTGATCCCCAAAAACTTTACCGGTCGCGTCTTCTAATTTTTTGACGTTAACCCAGATTTGGTCTTGGATTTCTTGGGCAATCTTTTTGTTATCTTCGTAATACTTCAAACACGCATCCGTCGACACGGTGAAGGTTTCAGGAACGGGTAGTCCAATGTTGTACATTTCGGACAAGTTTGCGCCTTTTCCACCAAGGATGGAGCGCATTTCCTTATTTCCTTCCGTAATAAAATAAACGTATTGCTTCATAGTCTCTCCTTTTTGAATGAATTGTATCGTTTACTCAACGAAAAAATTATAGCACTTTTGCCCCAAAATTAAAGGCTTACGCAACATTTATTTTGCGTCAATAACGGTTTCACAACGCTCGCAAAGACCCACAGAATTGACCTCGTCCACAACTTGCCAGCAACGCTCACACGTATGTCCATCGGCCAAGGCCACATCGACACTAAACCCATCAAAGCTGTACTTACCTGATCCTTGCGTCATCGTTAGCTTCGATACGATTAAGGCTTGGCGGATGTTCGTAGTCAAAGAACTCACAATCTCTTGCCAGGTGTCGTTTAGATAAAGCGTCACGTGCGCTTCAAATGATTTACCGATAACTTTCTCATTACGCGCTTCTTCTAGGGCTTTTAACACCGCGTCACGAAGTGTCATAAACGGTTCGTACTTCTCAAGTAACGCTTCATCGACTGATTCTAGCTTCGGCATGTCTAACAGCTGGGCTAATTCAGCTTCTTTAATCGGGCTGTATTCATACACTTCTTCCATCGTATGCGGCAAGATTGGCGTTAATAGACGAACCAACGAATCTAAAATGCGGTAATAAACGGTTTGAACACTGCGGCGACGCAGGGAATCTGCTTGTTCGATGTATAAGATATCTTTCGTGAAATCCAAATAGAATCCACTAAGCTCAATGACAAACTGATTGATCAAACGGAATACATCATCAAATTTAAATTGGTCATAGGCTGCTACTACGTCGTGATTCAGTTTATTTAACTGCGCTAAGGTGTAGCGATCGATTTCATCCATCGATGATTCTTCGACTAATGAACCCGTTGTTAGATCGGCAACGTTACCTAAGATAAATCGTAAGGTATTACGAATCTTACGGTATTGTTCAGAAACTTGTTTGAGGATGTTTTGAGAAATCGGGACATCTTGATTGACCTCAACACTTGCCACCCATAAGCGTAAGATATCGGCTCCCATTTGATTCATGATGTCATTGGGGTCAATTCCATTGCCTTTGGATTTACTCATCTTTTGGCCGGACTCATCGTTGATGAATCCGTGGCTAAAGACCATTTTATATGGCGCTTTCCCACTGGTAGCTACATACGTTGATAACGACGAGTTAAACCAGCCTCGGTATTGGTCGGATCCTTCTAAGTACAAATCAACTTGGCCTTCGGGATACCCGAATGGCAAGAGTCCACCATGATGCGATGTTCCTGAATCAAACCAAACATCCATAATATCGGTCTCTTTGGTAAAGATATTATTTGGGCTTCCTGGATGACTGAAACCTTTTGGAAGTAATTCCTTCGCTTCTTTTTCAAACCAAGCGTTAGATCCTTCATGTTCAAAGATCTCAGCAACGTGACGAATCACGGATGGGTCTAAAATTGGCGTGCCGTCTTCAGCGTAAAACGCCGGAATTGGAACCCCCCAGACACGCTGACGGGAAATACACCATTCTTCGCGGTCTTTAATCATATTGGTCATACGAAGCTCGCCCCAAGAAGGAATCCATGTTGTGTCTTTGACCGCTTGGAGGAGGTCTTGTTTAATACTTTCAATCGACGCAAACCATTGTGAGGTCGCTCTAAAAATAATCGGTTTTCCAGTTCGCCAGTCATGCGGATAACTATGATGCACATCTCGCTGACCAAGTAAGGCCCCTGCTTTATTTAAATCTTCAATAATGACTTTATTCGCATCAAAGACAAATTGTCCTTCATACCCAGTCCGTGGATCATCAAAAACCCCTTGAGCATTAACTGGGGAATACACCTCTAGTCCGTATGCTTTACCAACCATGAAGTCTTCGGCTCCGTGTCCCGGTGCCGTATGAACAATCCCCGTTCCATCTTCGGTTGTGACATGGTCGCCTAAGATTACGGGAGATATTCTGTCATAGAGTGGATGTTTATAGGTCACTCCTTCAAGGTCTTGGCCTTTAAAACGAGACAGAACTGACACCTTATTCCATCCGAGTAAACTCGTTAAGTCATTTAATAAGTCATTTCCTACAAGTAGCTTGCGACCATCGGCTTCAATCAGCGCGTATTCGATTTGCGGGCCGACACAGTTTGCTAAGTTCGCAGGAATGGTCCATGGTGTTGTCGTCCAGATTAAAATTGATGCGCCATCAATTTTTCCTTTACCATCAACGACCGGCATCGCGACATAAATACTTGGCGAATGATGTTCATGATATTCGATTTCGGCTTCCGCCAATGCGGTTTCTGAGGATGGAGACCAATACACAGGTTTTAACCCTTTATAAATCAGTCCTTTTTCCACCATTTGGGCAAAGACTTGAAGTTGTAAGGCTTCATAGGCTGGTTGATTGGTTGCGTAATAATTGTCATAGTCGCCTAAGACACCAAGGCGTAAGAATTGGTCTTTTTGACGAAGGATTTGTTCATTTGCGTAATCACTACAAAGTTTACGAAACTCAGAAATTGGCATCGCTTTTCGGTTGATCCCTTTTTTCTTCGTTAATGCATTTTCAATCGGTAAGCCGTGCGTATCCCATCCTGGGGTATACGGCGCTTGAAAGCCAGCCATATTTTTGTAACGCACAACAAAGTCTTTTAAGATTTTGTTTAAGGCATGACCGGTGTGAATGTCGCCATTCGCATAAGGCGGTCCATCATGTAAGACATAGAGCGGTCGACCTTGATTCTTTGATAAAACTTCTTGGTAGACATTACGTTTTGTCCAGTCCGCTTGACGAACCGGTTCGGCTTGACCGAGATTTCCACGCATCGGAAATTCGGTATTGGGCATCTGTAATGTATCTTTAAAATCACTCATTAATTCCCTCCAAAAAACCATAGGAAGGCCATAAAGATTACCCCTCCTAACACCGCTTGGGTAGCGATACTTCGTAGATCAACTCGCTGCTTACGAAGGCGTCTTGATAACGATAAAAACCCCATCATAAAGACAATATACGCCAGTCCATATAAGCCAATTACATTTACATCAACGTTCATCTTTTCTCCATAAAAAAACGTCCTTGTCTAAGGACGAAATGTTCGCGGTACCACCTTAGTTCACTAAATTAGTGCACTCGTTTTCGCTGTAACGGGCGAAACCCATCTACTTATAGGTGATATAACGTCTTCTGGTTCAAGCCTTTCACCGGTTGCTTGATCGCTAAATCGTCGAAGCGTTACGTGTCCTAATCAACGTAGCGGCCAATTGTGACAATCAGTTTGTCTTTTTTTGAGGTTCCGGTAAACGCTAGAATCTTCGCTTTACCCTTGGTGCGAACACTCAAAATGTCGCCTTCTTGTAACAACTTGGTCTGAGAGGTCATTTCCACCCCGTTTACTCGAACATACCCTCGGGTAATGAGTTCTTGGGCCTGACTTCTAGCAACATTATATATACTGGCAATGAAATTATCAACTCGGGCACTCGTGATAATCACGGTCTTTTCGTCGAGTTTTGATGTATGAACCACTGGGGAAGTGGAGCGTTTAATCGATGTCGGTTGACCGGAGACTTGTAAGTTGGTGATCACAAAGTCGGCTAACTCCGCTACCACAAAGGTAATAATCGGATCGCCCATGATAATATCGCCAAACGTTTCCCGCTCTAATCCTAAGGCAAGTAAGCTTCCCATCACATGACGATGTTCAATCGTTTTACTCGTTTGAACGACCGAGATTTCCAAGGTCACAATCTCAGCATCTTCTTTGGTAAGAGCTCGTTTTAACTCTGCCCCTTCATAGCCGCCCTCAAAGCGGGCTTCAGGGCGGGCTTGGGATACGACTTGTTGTTCAGCCAGCGTTAAAAACCGAGTCCGAAAGGACTCGGGATAGCGTTGCACTTGTTTACTAAAGTTTAAGAGTTCATTATTTTTCATTAGGGAATCATACGAATCGCAAAGCTTAATAGTAAGAACGCTAAGATCGGGGAGAAATCTAAGCCCCCAATCGGCGGAATCACTTGACGAAAGCGTGATAAATACGGTTCAACGAGCGTTGCTAAATAATAATACGAGCTCGATTGTCGGGCACTGGGAAACCAGCTTAGGATTACATAAAAAATCAGTAAGATGTAATAACCGTTTAAGACCACACGAATAATATCTAAGAGTAAATCCATTACTCTTCCTTGTATTCCTGGAAGAATTCCATAATCGTTCCGTCGGATAAATTTTCATCCGCGGTAAACAAAAAGACTTTTGCACGTAGTTGTAAGTTCGTTCCGCCAATGGAGTAAACTACCCCGGATAAGAAGGCAATCATTTGATTGCTTTCGCCGACCCCAAGGTCTTCAAAGTTAACCACTAAGGGAATTTGATCGAGAAGTTGATCGGCAAGACCAACGGCTTGCTCTGAACTGGTGATTTTGACAAATTCAATCAAGTCACGCTGCATGCTCACTTCTTTTTTCTGATTGTAGTTATGCGGTTTGGACACATCGTCCGCTGGATACCCCATTAATTTTTTAAACAGACTCATGAACGTCTCCTTCATATAGAATACGCCCTAGTCTCACATGGGTTGCCCCCATCGAGATGGCGATTTCATAATCATTACTCATACCGATACTTAAATATGGAAATCCATATTGATCTTGTAATGTTTTCACAATGCGAAATGATTCTTTGATTTCTTCCTCGCTAGCGTCTAACGCTGCCATGGTCATGAAACCAATAATATTGATGTGTGCCATGGTTTTTAACTGAGCAATGAAGTCATCGACATCTTCAAGTGCACATCCATATTTATCATCCTGAGTTGTTTTCACTTGAATAAAACAATCCAGAACTCTTGTAGCACGTTTCTCAATTTCCTCGGCTAAGCTTATGCGGTCCAAGGAATGAAGAACATTGACATACGGTAATACTTGTTTGACCTTATTGGTTTGTAAGTGACCGATGAAATGCCATGTTTGATTGGGAAATTGTGGTTGCTTTGCGATCAGTTGATCCGCACGATTTTCCCCAAAGTGCGTCATCCCTGCATCGACGAACGCTTGGACGCCCGAGATGTCCGTATATTTGGTCACGGCAATGACGGTTAGCTCAGGATGTGAAGTTGTAAACGCGTCAATAAAGGCCTTATTTACCATGCCTTATTATAGCAAAAGACAAGCTCGACCATAGCAATATGAAAAAAGCC
>CAYTXT010000029.1:0-7923 GCA_964442245.1 uncultured Candidatus Izemoplasmatales bacterium | reverse complement strand
AGTATTTAAAGATGGGTTCATCAAAGAACTCATAAATCCGTTTAATATTAATGGTAGATTTACGGTCCCGAAAAAAGTGGATGCGTAGATTCATAGCTTGACCTCACTCTTGGCTCATTATAACACGAACAACCCTACTTTATAGGAGCAAAACAACGATGAAACTAACCCACTTGGACGAGCTAACAACAAAAGCAAAGAACGACTTTTATATCGTCGTTGCAAGTACACAAACATGTACTGTATGTCAGCATACGAAAGGCATGCTCGCTCGAATGACGGAAAATACACCATTGAGTTTTGATGAAATTGATATTGAAGAGGTTCCAGCGTTTCGCGGCGAACACTTAGTGTTCACGGTCCCCACGGTTCTCATCTTCTCGCAAGGCAAGGAGATATACCGTTCGAGTCGTTTTATTGAATATGGTCAAATCGATAAACTGATTCAGCGATATTTAAGCTAGAAAAAAAGTAGCCATAGGCTACTTTTTTATTCAAAGAGTTGCTTCATCTGACGAAATCGCATCGCTAGGTCATCGGATTGAAATAAACTCGACCCAAAGATAAATTGAGTGGCCCCACTTTTAGCATAAGCGGATGCTGTCATCTCATTCGTTGAACCATCGAGTTCAAGAATGAACGAATAATTTTCTATGGAGGATAATTGTTCGACGACTCGAAGTTGATCTAAAATCAATGATTGACCAGCAAACCCCGGATTAACCATCATAACCGTTACTTTATCCAATAATGATAAATGAGGCAAAATGGTAGCAATTTCAAATCCAGGAGAGATTGCAACGCCCACCGATAAGCCAAGCTCACGACAGGACTTAATCACTTCAGGTAGGGGGTTTGATAACGTTTCGGGATGAAGAACAACACCATGAACGTTTAATGTTGATAAGATGGTTAAATAACGTTCTGGATGATTCACCATCATATGGACATCGAGTGGTTTCGAGACCACCGATTGTATCGATTTAATCATGTCAAAGTTCATCGCGAAATTAGGGACGAAACTTCCATCCATGATATCAATATGATATCCATCTACTAGTGGGTCTAAGTCCCTTAACTCATCGTAGAGGTGTAAATAATTAGTACACATCATCGATACACTAAACGTAACCATCTGATCTCCTACTCTAAAAGAGGGCAGCATGCTGCCCTTTTTTATTATTCTTTGGTAATTAACGCTAGTTCAACTGGTACATTAGCAGCAACACTCTCACCTGCTAAGTAATCTAATGCGATTTGAGCCGCAACCGCTCCAATTTCAAATGGTTGTTGGGCAACCGTTGCACGAAGTTCACCTGCATTAACAGCGTTTACTGCATCATCAATTGCATCAAAACCAACGATGAATGAGTTCTCAATTTGCGTCGTTGGGTTGGCTTTAACCGCTTCAACTGCACCTAATGCCATTTCATCGTTTGCCGCAAAGATACATACAGCAGCTGGGTTTCCTTGAGCACTTAAGAAGGCTTCTGTTACGTTTTGACCTTCTGAACGGCTCCAACTAGCTGTTGTTGTTTGATCGATATTTGCTGCACCAAAGACCGCTTGGAATCCAGCGCTACGATCAATCGCTGCAGATGCTCCTGCTTGACCCGTTAATTCCAATACAGGGGTATTTGGTGGACAGATTCCTTGTAAGAATTCAGCCGCCATTTCACCACCTAAGACGTTATCCGACGCTACATGAGCGACTACTTCTCCTGTTTCTGCACTACGGTCAACGGTAATAACAGGAATTCCGGCATCATTCGCTTCTTGAATCTTCACACCAACAGTGGTCGAATCTACTGGGTTAAGTAAGATTAAATCAACCCCTTGAGCAATCAAGTCTTCAATTTGACTTGCTTGTTTGGCCGCATCATTATCGGCACCAAGTGACACAAGTGTATAGTCTGACCCTTCTAATACACTTTCAATCCCTTCTTCTATGTCTAAGAAGAAGGGGTTTGTAAATGTGGACGCTGCGAATCCAATTGTTTTTTCTTGCGCTCCACAGGCTGATATGCCGACAACACTCAAGGCAACCAGCGCTAACGTAAGTAATTTTTTCAAATCCTTTCCCTCCTCGTTTATAGGTCGACACCTTTCTAAATTTCTATATGTAACAGTCCGAAGACTGGTCACATCACTTTTTGCGGTCGGCGATGACCGCGGCGATAATAATTAATCCAGTAATCACCTGTTGTAAATATGCCGATGTTCCTAATAGATTTAATCCATTTATAATAATCGCAATAATTAAGATTCCAATTAAGGTCCCCGATGCTTTCCCTTTTCCACCGGCTAACGATACGCCACCAATCACCGCGGCAGCAATCGCACTTAACTCAAAACTTATCCCTGCTGTAGGAACAGCAGAATCAACACGGCTCATTAAGACAATGCCCGCTAACGCCGCTAAAAACCCAGAAATCGCATAGATATAAATTATATTTCGATCGACATCGATACCTGATAATAAAGCGGCACGTTTGTTGCCTCCAATCGCATAGACCCGTTTTCCAAAGACGGTTTTCGTTAAGATAAAGGCTATAACAACGAAAACAAGGAGTAACAAGTACACGGGCGTCGGAATGCCTAGAATAAATCCTCGTCCAATAAAGCCCACAATACCTTCGCCTAATTTCGACGCAGGAACGCCATTCGAGATGTATAAGGTTAATCCGCGAAACACCATCATCGAACCCAAGGTCGCGATAAAGGGTTGTAATTTTCCTTTGGCGATTAGGACGCCATTGATCGTCCCGATAACGGTTCCAGATAATAATCCAGCCGCTAATGCCAAGACCGGGGCAACACCGGCAAGAATCAATAACGCACTGACCATACCGGAAAACGCAACAACGCTCCCAACCGATAAGTCGATGCCTCCAGAGATAATAACCAACGTGAGACCAAAGGCTTGAAATCCATTGATCGATGCCTGACGAAGTACATTTAAGATGTTCAGGATGGTTAAAAAGGCGGGGGTTAAAATCGCAAGCAAAACGACAATAATCAGTAACCCAATAAACGGAACATTCGCCTTCATAAATGACAGGATGCTTGATCCTAAGGATTGATTCTTGATATTCATACCGCAGTGCCCCCCATCATAAATTTCATGACTTCTTCATCCGTTAAATTGTGATTGACAAGTTCTTGCATCATCGCCCCTTCACGCATGACGACGATTCGGTCCGTAATGCCTAATAATTCCACAAGCTCACTCGAGACGACAATAATCGCTAATCCTAAGGAAGCAAGGTGATAAATCAGTTCATAGATTTGTTTTTTAGAATTCACATCGATGCCCCGTGTGGGTTCATCGAGGATTAAAACCTTAGGTTCGGTCCCGAGCCATTTCGCTAACACCACTTTTTGTTGATTACCACCACTAAGTTCTTCAATCAGTTGAATCAGTCCTTGGTACTTCGCATTAACTTTTTGCATCAACGTGTCAGAGAATCTCGTGATGGAAGATTCTTGAATAACACCACGCCAACTTAAACGGCGAAGGTTATTGAATAAGATATTATTTGAAATCGTAAAATCCAGAAACAATCCCTCGTCTTTTCGGTTTTCAGTCACATACGCCAGTCCCGCAGCTTTCGCTTTACGTGGAGACGTAATATGGAGTTCTTGACCACCTATTTTAATGACACCTGCGGTTTTGGGTTCGACTCCAAACAGCACATTCATCACATCGGTACGGCCCGAGCCCATCAGTCCTGCAAAGCCCAAAATCTCGCCTTGCCGAACACTAAAACTAATGTTGTCAAACCGACGGCCATCACTCAGTCCTTCCACCGACAAGACTTCGTCGCCGAGTAAGCGATCTTCTTTATCGGGGAATAATCCACCCAGTTCATAGCCAACCATGTTTTTCACAACCGAATCAAAGGTCATGTCGGCGATGGACGAAGAAAGGACGAAACGTCCATCGCGCAAAATGACGATGCGGTCACATAAGTCAAAAATCTCTTTCATGCGGTGCGAGATATAAATAATTGCTGTACCTTCTTCGCGTAACCGGCGGATGACAGCAAATAACTGATCAATTTCTTTACTTGATAGCGCACTTGTTGGTTCATCCATCACAATCAATTTGGCATCAAGGAGTAATGATTTTGCAATTTCAAGCATCTGTTGTTCCCCAACTGAGAACGTTCCCACTGGGGCATCAAGAGTCAGATGGATGCCTAAACGAGCAAAAACTTCATTTGCTTTTTGTCGTTGACTGGTTTCATCAATAATTCCATAGCGACCATGTTCTTTATTTAGAAAGAGGTTTTCTATGACACTCATATCTTTAAAGACGTTGAGTTCTTGATTCACAATAAAGATGCCTTTTGCTTCACTATCTCGAATCGATTGAAAATGCACCGGTTGAGAGTCAATCAAAATCTCACCACTGTCTTTGGGATAAATACCTGTCAAAATCTTCATTAACGTTGATTTGCCGGCACCATTTTCGCCAACCAACGCCAAAACTTCTCCACTTTTTACGTCTAGTTTGACGTCATGGAGAACTTGGACGGGGCCAAATGATTTATTGATACCTTGCATTATAACGTTCATGGATTCCTCTAAAAATTTACGTTTGATACAAAAATGATATTCGCATACGGTGTTACTTCTCCGGTACGGATTACCGCATGGGACTCGGCCGTGAGTTCTTTAAACGTTTCATGAGATACATAGGTAATCTTTATTGTTTCAAATCGAGTTCGAATCATCTCATGAATCGCTGGATTATGATCTTTAATTTCATCCGCAAGAATGACTTCTTCGATATGCATATCCTCACTCACCGCATTCATCACATTGATGAAGGATGGATATCCTTTAGCAATGGATACATCAATTCGTTCCACACCATATGGGATCGGTAATCCAGCATCCGCAATGGTAATCGTATCTTTATGCCCCATGTGGGCAAGTACACTCGCAATCGAAGCGTTCAAGATGCCATGTCGTTTCATCGGTTCTTCTCCTTAATCACGTGATACGCTCCTTGTGCCCCTAAGTGTTCACAAGTAATGGATGCGGTCTTCATTCCTTCATGGATGGCGAGTTCTATGTCTTGACTCGATAAGTATGCGGCAGTAAATCCTGCGACAAAGGAGTCTCCCGCTCCCGTTGTATCTACTACGTTAACTGGATACGATGGTAAGTGAACCACCTTGGACCCGTTGTGATACATCGCCCCTAGTTCTCCTAACGTCACAATCAGACGGTTAGGATACATTGACACTAACGTCTCTAGTGATTGATCGCCAAAGATCACAGCCGCTTCATGTTCGTTGGGAATCATGATGTCAACGAACTCCATCCACTCCGGCCCGATCGGATGGGCCGGTGCAGGATTTAAAATCGTTGGGATATGGCGTTCATGCGCCATTTGTAAAAAATATTTGACGCTATCCATATTTGTTTCTAATTGCGCCACCACCACGTCTAAGGTTGGATGGTGGTCAAAGAAGTGTTTGACATCTTCACGCGTAATCGCTTGGTTGGCGCCAGGGATAACTACAATTGAATTGTCGTTTTGACTTAACTCAATAATTGCAATGCCTGTTGGCTTTTCACTATGAACAAGGTAGTTGACGGGTAATGATTTGTCTTGAAAGGCCTCAACAGCCATTTGACCGAATCCATCCGGACCAATCGCTCCTAAGAAGGAAACGTCAACACCTAACGCTTGAAGAATCACTCCTTGGTTGGCCCCTTTTCCTCCGGGTAACACATCATAGGTTGAGCCAAAAACCGTTTGACCTTTACTGGGAGGCGTATCGACTTGGTAGACAATATCCATGTTGATGCTTCCTAAGATCGCAACTTTCATGATGGTACCTCCATGGTTGTGCTTTCACGAATAATTAATTCAGACGGGTGAACGCGGTGTACGGCTTTTGTCACTCCTCGTTGAAATAGTTCATACGCGGTGTCACACATGGCTTCGATATGTTGATCAATCGTTGTTAATTCCGGTGTGATTTGACTGGAGATACTGATATTATCAAATCCTGCAATGAGTAACGGACGTATTTGACCACGCGTCACGGGGTCTTTTACGATACTCATCACTTTGACTGCGTCATTGTCATTACGACAAATCAGTCCCTGAATTTGATGGGTTTGAATAAACTCGATAAAGTTCGCACCATGGATTCCGCGATTAACCTCATACGTGTAAATATGGGGTGTTCGTTTAGCTTCTTGCATTGCCACTTCATAGCCACGTAAGCGCTCTAAGACCGATTCACTCTCATCAATGCGTAGAAAGAATCCAATCGGAGCTTTGGTTTGTTGGATAAGATGCATCGTGAGTTGATATCCATTATCATAGTTATTCGAAACCACCGAGTGGATAGTCGAATACGATTTGTCAATCGAGACGACAGGGATATCTAAATCAAGCGATGCAATGTCATGATCATCGAGTTGCGAACGACATAGAAATAATGCATCAACACGGAACCCACGAATATACTGAATCGCTGCCTTTTCCCGATCTAAGGAACGAGAGGAAGTTTTTATAATTAAACTTTGACCATTATCAAACGCTATTTCTTCTAGTCGTTTTATAATCTTCGTAAAGAATGGGTTGTCCAAATCAGGAACAACGATACCAATCAAATCTGTTTTTTTGGTACGCATGTACTGCGCAAAGTTATTGCGAACATATCCACTGGTCCGAAGCGCACTTTCGATCATGGCTGCTTTTTCTGGACTTACCGTTTCACCACGTAGATAGCGAGAAATCGTGGATTTAGAAATCCCCGATTGTTCTGCTACATCTAAGATGGTGACACTGCCTCGATCATGTTTATGCAAAGTTCTTACTCCATTGGAACGTTCCCATACTTAAATGTAAGCCTTTTCGTATTCGATGTCAATAATTATTATTTAAAATTAGAACGAAGTTCATAGATCTCTTGTTCAGTAAGGGGACGATAAGATCCAAGGGGAAGGGTTTGGTCTAGGTATAGGGAAGCGATTTGAATTCGGTGAAGCGAGAGCACGTTACGTTTCACATGGTGAAACATCCGCTTGATTTGATGAAATCGTCCTTCAAATAGCGTTACAGTATAAACACATTCTTCGGTGGGGAGAATGATGCACGGTAATGTCTTCTTTTCATCTAGCATGATCCCTGCTTCTAACGTTTTGATTTCTTCGGTTGTAATTGGTTGATCAATTGTAACAAGATACACTTTGGGTTTTTTGTTTTTCGGGGATAACAACTGATGCGAGAGCTGTCCATCATTGGTTAACAAGAGCAGTCCAGTGGAATCCTTATCCAACCGACCCACCACATGAACAGCAACGGGAATCTCATCACCAATTATATCTAGTACCGTCGGCTGTCTCGTGTCTTTAGAGGCGCTAAGGACGCCGGTGGGCTTATTCATCATGAGATAGTAGAATTCTTCATAGGTAGCGACTTGACCCTCTACTTGGACTACTTGCGATGTAATCTCCAACCCAGGATTCATACACAAAGCACCGTCAACTATGACGGTGCCTTTCTTGATTATTTTCTGGACTTGCATGCGCGTTCCATATCCCGCATGCGATAAATACTTATCTAATCTCATAGCACAACAGCACTAAAGGCATGAATCTCTTGAAGATGAATATTACGGGCTTCAATTTGATGGGAATATAATGCAGCATCTAATGGACGAGCAATCTTACGATTCGATAAATTCACGACCAAGCGCACTTGATCGTCTAAGAAATCATACTGAAAGATTTTGAGCCCTTGTTCTTCAAAGATACTCACATGGGCATCCGGATGGGTTAAGGATGGATGTAATTTACGAAACTCGAGTAAACCTCGAACAAAATCGGTATAAATCCGGTATCGGTCGGCTCTAGCCCAGTCTAGTGCATTAATCTCATCGGGGGAGCAGT
>CAYTXT010000028.1:0-8475 GCA_964442245.1 uncultured Candidatus Izemoplasmatales bacterium | reverse complement strand
CAAGATGGTGGCAGCAAATTTATACGTCCCCGTTCCAAGCGGTCCATATTGATATCCATATAATTTACCGCCCTTTAGTGTCCCTAGTCGTCGTTCAAACACCGGCCAACCAACCTTGATTTGATGGAGCTCATTTTTTGCCGTCATCACTGTGACAGATTCGGACTCCAATGTGATTAAACTAATCGTAAAATTCATCATTTCTCCCAATAAAAAACGCCCTTCTCTAAGGACGAATATTCGCGGTACCACCTTAGTTCACTATTTCTAGTGCCCTTGACCTGGTAACCGTAGGACGGGTCCAACTGGACAGCTTAGAAAGCGACCTTCTTCAAGACTCTTGACTGCGTTGCACCATCCCGCAGCTCTCTAGACAAGAATCGTTGAGTACTCCTCTTCTTCAACGCTTTGTTTTATCGTATCAAGATTTAGCTTGTTTATCAACGTAATCGTTGACGTAGTGCGTCAATGCCTTCGCCTGTTTCACTCGCGGTAATCAAGAGTTGATCCAAAGCGACTTGTAAGGTATCGGTAATTTGTTTAAAGGTCTTCGCTCGTTTCGGCTGTGACACTTTATCGGCTTTGGTAACAACAATCGTATACGGAATTTGAAAATAGCTTAAGTACTCGACCATTTGAACATCTTCGACACTTGGTGCATGACGGGCATCAACTAAGACAAATGCTTCTTTTAGTACCTCACGGGACGTCAAATAGGTTTCAATCATTTGCGCAAACGTTTCTTGAATCTTCTTACTGACTTTGGCAAAGCCGTAGCCTGGAACGTCAACAATGACGACGTTGTTATAGGAATAAAAATGTAGCGCTCTGGTTTTGCCGGGATTACCCGAGGTATAGGCTAATTTTTTTCGGTTGGTGACCGCGTTTAATAAACTGCTTTTGCCAACATTACTGCGACCTAAAAAAACAAACTCCGGTTTGCCTTCCTTGGGATAGTCTTCAGGTTTGTTGGTAATAAGGATTAACTGCGCGTCTGACATGAGGCTATTATAACAAAAATACGATAGGCCAAGGCCTATCGTATTGCTTTGCTGATGACATCACGGATGTGATCGGCAGTAATAATATTGAGTTTACTTTTCACTTCTTTAGGAATGTCTTCAATGTCTTTTTCATTATCTTTCGGGATAATGATGGTTTTGAGTCCACTGCGGTATGCCGCGATCGATTTTTCTTTGAGTCCACCGATCGGTAAGACACGGCCCCGTAAGGTAATCTCTCCAGTCATTCCGACAAAGCGGTCGACTTTACGATTCGTTAAGGCAGATACTAAGGCAGTGGTCATTGTGACCCCAGCACTCGGCCCATCTTTGGGAACCGCCCCTTCCGGCACGTGAATGTGAATATCATTGCCATTAAAGATATCGGGGTTGATGTTATACGTTGCCGCATTGGATTTCACAAAGCTTAATGCAGCGGTCGCAGATTCTTTCATCACATCACCGAGTTTTCCGGTTAAGACAAGTTTTCCATTACCCTTATAATAGGTAACTTCAACCGGTAAGGTGTCGCCACCAAACTGGGTATAGGCAAGTCCTGTGACAACACCGACTTGATCTTTGTCTTCTTTTTCGTTGTAACGGAAGAGGGGTTTGCCTAAGTATTCAGCTAAGTTCTTATTCGTGATGGTGATACTTTCGTATTCACCTTCTAAGATCTTACGAACACTCTTACGGCATAAGCTTCCAATTAATCGTTCTAATTGTCTTACTCCCGCTTCACGGGTATATCGACGAATTAAATCCTTTAAGGCTCCATCGGTAACTTTAAAGTTTGTTTTTGTTAAACCGTGGTTATCAATTTGACGAGCCACCAAGTGGTTTTTCGCGATTTGAAGTTTTTCTTCTTCGATGTAGCTTGATAACTGTACGATTTCCATACGGTCACGTAGTGCTTCCGGCACGTATTCTAAGTAGTTGGCGGTTGCAATAAACATGACTTGGCTTAAATCATATGGTTCTTCCAAGTAGTGATCGGAGAAGTATTTGTTTTGTTCTGGGTCTAAGACTTCTAGCATCGCGCTCGACGGATCACCACGGTAATTACTGCTCATCTTATCAATTTCATCAATTAAGAAGACAGGATTGGTTACTTGCGCTTTACGCATTCCGTTAATAATGCGGCCTGGCATCGCGCCAATATAGGTACGGCGGTGTCCACGAATTTCGCTTTCGTCTTTCACTCCGCCAAGGGCGATTTTGACGAATTTACGGCCCAAAGCTTCGGCGATCCCTTTTGCCAAGGAGGTTTTACCCACCCCTGGTGGACCGACTAAACAAAGAATTGTTTGTGGTGTTTTTTTCGTCGCGATTTTAACCGCTAGATATTCGATGATACGGTCTTTGACTTTTTCTAATCCAAAGTGACCTTTATCTAATACTTTTTGCGTGTGCTTTAAATCATTCTTATCTTCGGTCTTTTCAATCCAAGGAAGTTCAATGAGTAAATCTAAATAACTACGAATGACACCCGACTCCGCAGAGTTTTGGGGTAAGGATTCATAACGAGCTAGCTCATCGAGGGCTTTAACTTCGATGTCTTTGGGCATTTTTTTTGCTTGGATTTTGTCACGAAGTTCATCAATTTCAGACTCTTTCTTCGCTTTATCGCCAAGTTCATTTTGAATCGCACGCATTTTTTCGCGTAAGTAATACTCTTTTTGATTCTCATCGATTGTTTGACGAACACTTTTGTTGATTTCGTTTTCTAAATCTTTTAAATATTTCTCTTTTTCAACATCGGCCAAACACATTTTTAAACGGTCATTGACTGAAGCGGTTGCAACATACTTGTATTTGTCCATTTCTTGAATCTTCAAGTTGAACGCTACAATATTTGCTAATTTTTCAGACGTGAGTCCGCCTTGAATTGCTTGGACAACGTTTTTTCCGTTCACGAAAATCTCATCGGCATGGTCGATGACTTCGTTGACGATCATTCGAATAAGAGCCACTTCTTCATCACTATCTGGTTGTTCTGCGGGTAAATACTTCGCATACACCGTAAAGTACGGGGTTTGCGAAATAAAGTATTCAATTTGAACACGGTGTGATGCCCGAATTTTGACTTTGTAGTTTCCATTCGGAAGTTTGATTTTCATGATGACTTTTCCAACCACCCCGTACTCATATAAATCTTCGGGTCCTGGGTTGTCGGTATTGGTCTCTTTTTGAATTAATAATACGATTTCATTGTCATTTTTTTCTGCTTCAAGTAACGCATTCACACTAAATTGACGCCCGACTTCAAGTCGGATGTCATTATCTGGGATGGGTACTATGCCACGGATGGCAACGGCAGGTAGAGCTTTTTCAATGGTTTCCGGTTTAACGGCCATCGGGTTCACCTTCTTTTTTGTATTTCTTGTCCCTGACTTATTATAGCACTTACCTCACAACGCTCTTGTTAGAAGCACCATTAAAAAACGCAACCGAGGTTGCGTTATTTTTTAATGTTTTCGACCAAGTAATCAACCGCAAGTTGCGTCTTCAATTGCTCCGCGAGTTGTTCTTCTGTTATCGCTTCTTTGACCTTGTCTAATTCCATGTTGTATTGCTTCGCTAAGTCATCATAGGTAGAAGCTAATTTTTCTGGACTTGGGGTGAGTTTACGCGTGTCCGCAATCGCTTCTAAGACTAAGGTATAGCGAATGTTATCTTCGGCACGTTGGTGAAGCGTCGATTGATATTGTTCTAAGGTAGTTCCTTGGAACATTAACCATTGTTCGACTTCGATGTTGTATTGTTTGGCTTGATTTTTTAAATCATCCATCATGCGGTCCATTTGTTCATGGATCATATCATGAGGAATATCCACTTGCGCGGTTTCTGCTGCTTTACGAACGACCGTATCAATCAATTTATTCTTTTCTTCGCTGGATGCTTTGTCTTCTAGTTCTTGACGAATTTCAGCAAGAAGTTGTTCTTTCGTTTCTGCGTCTTTCCCGATTTCTTTGATGAGTTCTTTCGTAAGTTTCGGTACCTTTTTCGTTTTTAGCTCATGAAGCGTGACTTTGAAGACAACCGGTTTGCCGGCTAAATTCTCCGCTTGATATTCATCCGGGAACGTCACGTTGATATCTTTGGATTCGCCGAGTTTCATACCAATCATTTGGTCTTCGAAGCCAGGGATAAATTGACCAGAGCCAACTTCGAGTTGGTAGTTTTCTGCCGTTCCACCTTCAAACGCTTCACCGTCTAAATAGCCAGCAAAATCAAAGATTGCGGTATCTCCCGATTCAAGTGTTTTGGTTTTCTTTTCAACGAGTTCAGATTTATGGCTTAAACGATGATCGAGATCTGCTTCGACATCCGAATCTAAGATGGCAGGCGCAACTTGAATAACTTTGATGCCTTCGACTTCACCTAAGACGACTTCTGGTTTCACGGCCACTTCGGCAGTATAGGTCATTGGTTTATCTTTGCCTAAGCTTTCCCACTGGATGTCCAGACGAGGTTGAGCCACCGGATCAATGCCGGCTTGCTCTAACGCTTCCCCGTATGTATGACCAATCACATGGTTGACAGCACGCTCATACAAGCGTTCAACGCCAAACATTTTCTCAAAGGTTGATCGTGGCACTTTGCCTTTACGAAAGCCTTTGACTTCGACCTCTTTGACTTCATGTTCAAAGGCGTGGTCGAGGCCGTGGTTGAACATGTCAGCGTCCACTTCAATGGTTAATTTGACCATCGAGTTGGCTAATTTTTCTTGGGTTACTTTCATGAATTCTCCTTGAATTGCAACGCTAAAAGAGTAACAAACAAGCAAAAAAAAAGCAACCAGCTTACACTGGTTGCTTGACGGGGTGATAGCCTGCTTGTTCGATGATATTGATTGCCTTATCGATGTCTTGTTCATTCAATTGAATCGACTTGGTTGATAAATCAATCGTTGCTTCGATTTTTTCAGCTTTTAACGCTTTATCAATCGATGCGACACAATGATTGCAATCCATATCTTGAACTTCTACTTTATATCCCATGGGTTCTTCTCCTTTCACTTCTTGAAGTTTCATTTGTTTTAGACGTAATGCGTTTAATACCACAGTGACACTGCTAAAGCTCATCGCTACCGCGGCTACGGTTGGCGATAATAAGCCAAACGCCGCCATCGGAATGGCAATAATGTTGTAACTAAAGGCCCAACCAAAGTTTTGATAAATGTTTCGTAAGGTTGCTTTGGATACATCAATCGCTTTATTCACTAAATGGAGGTTATGGGCGAGTAAGGTGACATCACTACTTTCAATCGCAATATCCGACCCCGTACTCATACTAAATCCGACATCGGCGGCTTTTAATGCTGGGGCATCATTAATCCCATCACCGACAAAGGCAACAAAGTATCCTTGATTTCTGATTTCTTGAACAATGTGCGCTTTCTCATCGGGAAGTACACCAGCGTATATCTGATCAATGCCGACTTGTTTTGCAATGGATTGGGCGACCGCTTCGTGATCGCCGGTGACCATAAAGGTCTTAATACCTCGTTGATGCAAGGCTGCAATTGTTGCCTTAGCATCTGCTTTGACACGGTCTTGAATCCCAAAAACGAGTTGTGCGACGCCGTCAACGGCAGCAATCACAATGGTTTTGCCTTGGGATTGAAGGGTTTCAATCGAAGATTCAAACGATTCGATATCGATGAACTCATCATTCATCAATCGGACATTCCCAATCACAACCGACTGGCCGTTTACCACGCCTTGGACCCCTTTACCGCCTAAAGTTGTAAAGTCACTGACGGGAAGAGATTGATACGTTTTATAATCAAAGATTGCTCGAGAGATCGGATGAACGCTTTGAGCTTCGACACTTGCGATCACATCAAAGGCATCCATGGATCCAAACACATCTGTAACCGATGGTTTTCCCACGGTTAAGGTGCCGGTTTTGTCAAACGCAATGGCATCCATCTTATTCGCGGTTTCAAAGAATTCTCCGCCTTTGTATAAGATTCCTTCTTTGGCTGCCACACCACTTCCCACTAAAATACTGGTTGGCGTTGCTAAGCCGAGTGGGCACGGACAACTAATCACTAATACGGCGACCGCTGCGCGAACCGCAAAACTTAATTCTGCCCCGGCGACCCAGTACCAATACACAAAAGCTAACGCCGCAATCGAGATAGCGATTGGGACAAAGATGCTCGAGATTTTATCGGCAGTTCGTTGAATCGGTGGTTTAGACGCTGACACTTCTTCTACTGTTTGAATGATTTTTGCCAGCATCGTATCACTACCGATGTGCGTGGCTTTAATAAGTAATCGCTGACTTTGATTCATCGTTGAACCAATTACCGCTTCTCCAATTCCTTTATACACTGGAATGGATTCCCCGGAAATCATTGACTCATCAATGAACGATTCCCCTTCGATGATTTCCCCATCAAGCGGAATTCGCTCTAAGGATTTGACCACTAAGATATCACCAACCAACACCTCATCGATCGAGACGACAACTTCAACGCCATCTCTAAGAACCGTTGCTTGTTTGGCTTGTAAACTCATTAATTCTTGTAAGGCGGTGGAGGTTCTATTTTTGGCTAAGTGTTCAAAATAGTTCCCAATTAAAATCATGGTCACAATTGTTGCGGAGGTCTCAAAATACATATCCATCATATTACTCATGGCATGCCAGAAAACCCCACTATTGATCCACACCCACATGCTGTACGCATAGGCACTGGTTGTGCCCATTACAACAAGGGCATCCATGCCTAAAACACCACGACGCAGCGAGTTAAAAAATCCGCGGTAGAAAATACGCCCGACATAAAACTGAACTGGCGTTGCCAAAATGAATTGAACGAGCGGTTGCATTAAAAACATGCTAAGTCGCGGAGTCATCCATGTCGCACCAAAGTGGTGCCACATCGTCCATAGTAATGGAATCGTTAATAGTAGTGAGATGGTAATATCGCGACGAAAGCCTTTGGCCGTTTGACCATGTTTGTCATTCGCAGCTTCGTCTTGTTCCAACACGGGGTCATAGCCTGCTTGACGAACAATGCTCGCAATGTCTTGGAGTTGGTATTTTTGTTGATCGTAATTAACAATAATTCGACCTGCACTCACATTAACGGTAACGTTAATGCCTTCGTAAAGATCAAAGGTTTTTTCTAAGGTTTTTGCACAGTTCGAGCATGTCATTCCATCAACGCGTAAACTACGACGTTGCATCACAGCCACATCCGTACGTTTCAAACATATCTATAATGTTTGCTTCGTAATCCCCACCTTGAGGTAAATCGGTGAAGTTGCTTCGTTCGAATTCATCATATAAGAATGTTGCGACCAGCGGTGTTCCGCGGTAATCATACGTTCCATTTTGGCTCCATTCACGAGCCATTTCGGAGTCGTAGCGGAATTCCACATAGTAAACCACTGAAATCCCAGCATCTTTTGCATGTTGATTAATGCGTGGCGTCATATTGACGCATGCAGGACAAATCGGTGAGCCAAAATAGACATAACTCACAGGACGGTTTTTTATTGTCTCTTCCAACTCATCCATACTAATGAGTTCAAAGACATGTTCCGTATCACTTAAATTATAGGCATCAGTAATTTTTTGTTTGCCATCGACGCCGCACGCCGCAAGCATAAAGACTAATGCTAATGCTATTACTTTTTTCATGATGTTCTCTCCGTAGGACACACGTAAACGTGGTCTAAAGTATCGTTGTAATCTAAACTAGCTAAATCTTTCACATATGGCTCGGTCATACTGACTTCGGCGATTAAGTTTCCCAAGGCATCAATCTCGCGAATGCTCGGTACCAAGGAATAATAAACGCGTTGTCCTTCTTTGGTCGTTGAGACCATTCCCGATTGGCGAAGTTTGGCTAAGTGTTTACTGGCGGATACTTGAGAGACTCCAAGGACGTCTTGCAGCTCACAAACACAAATCCGACGAACGAAAAGGAGGTTCACAATTCGTAGTCTAGTTTCTTCGCCTAATAGTTTAAAGATGGTTACTAGTTTCATACTATTATATTACCATATAGGTATATGTTTACTGGAAGTAACATGCTCTTTTCATGAAAAAATAGTTTTGTGTATAATTAACTGCATGCCTCAGTAGCTCAGCTGGATAGAGCACCGCCCTTCTAAGGCGGGTGTCGGGAGTTCGAATCTCTCCTGGGGTGCCATGATAAAAAAATAGACCGTGATTACACGGTCTTTTTTTGTTCCAAAAAGGTAATAACTCGAGGATCCACAAACGCTGATACATCGCCGCCTAAGCGGTGAACTTCGCGTACCATACTACTACTGATATAAGCATTTTCGGTCTTCGTCATTAAGAATAAGGTTTCGATATTTGGGTCTAACACTTTATTCGCTAAATTCATTTGGAATTCATATTCAAAATCACTGACAATACGTAGACCACGAATAATCGTTGGGGCCCCAAATGCTTTTGCACATTCTACGGTTAATCCGTCCCATGC
>CAYTXT010000027.1:0-8903 GCA_964442245.1 uncultured Candidatus Izemoplasmatales bacterium | reverse complement strand
TTTGCTTTGGCTTCACTGCGTGAGGCCATGATCACAGTTGCTTCCAAGCGAGCAAGTTCTCTTAGTGCTTCATAGCCAATCCCGCTGTTGCCTCCGGTAACGATAACAACATGATCGGGGATGGGTTGATAATTTGTTAATGACATAGTTTCACCTAGTGGACATTATAACAGTCTTAACGTAATTAAAGTGATACAATACCCACGATGAGATTAGTTCGAGATACCTTTGTCTTGTTTATGTTGCTGGTGTTAACCGCGAGCACATTTCAAGGCCCCGCAGGGTGGGAAAATGAAGGGCTCTTTCCATGGGAAGACCCGGAGCGATTGTTACTAAGCCAAGCTCAAATTGATGAGCTCTCTTTTATCATTCGAAGTTTACCCCTCTTAGAAGATGCTCGAATTACCTTTAAACACTTATATACCTCTGCTTCTGATTCTAGTTTTCAGTCCATTCAACTCAAACAACGACTCGATGAACCGGGGATCACTCGGTTTTTATCGGGCTACGGGGAATCTGAGTTTATTGCCTATTATGAAACTCGGGAACCGTTAGCTATTTCCACCTTTACCAGAACATGGGATGAAACCAATCTCATGCTGACAACATCCTCAGAAACCGCGCGAATGATTGGGAGCTTTCCGGTGGAAGTCACGACCTCCATGGAGGCGGTTCATATTATCTTTGGGTTTGGGTCGTCTACTTATGAAGACGGTGTTTTAACCTTGTATGTTTATACCTTGGATATTTACCGCACCTTATCTGCAATGGAGGAAGTCTTGTTTGATTTATTACTCCAAGACTACATTCAAGAAAACCCGTTGTTTCCCGAGTTTTCCTGGGTCCAAGCAATTATTGATGATGGCTCATACGTCTCGAAACGGGCGTCGGAATCTGATTTATTAGACCGTGCTGAAAGTTTGATTACGTATTACGGGGTGCAAACGAATCCAACTCGCTACTCCCAGGAATTACTCCAAGAATCGAGTGAGCGAATTAGTAACCGAAGTCCCCTGTTAGAAACGGTCGCGTTAACGCCACCGGCTCAAGCATCGACCGAAGCGCAGATGTTACCTTTAGTCACACCGTACACCTCCGCGATTTATGAGTTTGCGGATTTAATCACCTTTGAAGACCCAAGTTTGTTTGAGTTTACGCAGCTAACAGGAAGTGGCATCCAAAACGTCTATGACCGCCGAATTGATCGGTATGAAGATATTGCTGGCTACTTCTTCACCTCCAGCTACCAAGGAGGAAAGACGATTGATGTCTTTGTGAATCAGGAGTTTTTAACCGAGACGATTGCGACCAGTGTTGCCACCTATTATTCACGTATCTTAGGCCAACTCCCATTTAAATTTGTAAATTCAATGGACCGAATTTGGATTCATTTAGGCCAAGCCCAGCTAGGGGGTGGAAACAGAACCCTTGTGATTCATACCGATAAAGCCGGCACCTTCGAACAACGTCGGATTTTGGAAGAAGTCATTTTACATGAAGTCTCTCACACGTTATTTGATTTTGACTTAGACCCTGTTGTTAGTTTAGACCAGTGGCAACAAGCGCAAAACGCAGATAATGCCTTTATTAGTGAGTATGGAGAAGAGTTTCCGATTACCGAAGACCCTTCGGATACGATGGTCGCTTATTTTGCCGCTCGCAAGTTTCCCGAACGCTTTAACCCTCTCATTCCAGCACTCATCGAATCGATGATTCCTAACCGATTAGACCTCTTTGATACGATTGATTTTGATCGTCCGTAATTTAGATATTCACATTCAAACCTTTTCAAAAAAATAAAAGACACCTCAGCGGTGTCTTTTATTTATGAATTTGTTCTATGATTATTGTTAACCAGCCGCGGCGACAATCGTTGTCAGAACTGTCATAAACTCTTTTTTGTAAGCTTTCATATCCACAATGGAATGATTAGATTCAAAATATAGTTTAATCAGCGGTTCTGTCCCTGAAGGTCGAATCAACAATCGTCCTTCTGGAAAGTGTAAATGAAGCAGCTTAACTGATGAGTCCGTGCTTTGAAATTTTGAATCTTTCTCAAGAAATTCTAAATAGTGTTCTTCAACATACTCTTCGATAGATTGTTGAATTCTTGCTTTATGGATTGCTTTTATGGGAATACTCAAGGTTTCAGTTTCATGTGTTCCATACTCTTCTACAATACCTTGATAGATATCAATAAGACTCTTTCCTCTTGCCTTATAATAAGCTACCGCATCCATAATCATGGCAACAGCTTGTATGCCATCTTTATCGCGAACTGAATCATTAATAATACAACCATGACTTTCTTCATAAGCAAACAGGAAGTTTTTCTTCAATGTATTTTGATTTATTTCATGTCCAATCCACTTAAATCCGATATCAGTCTCAACCACTTCAATGTTGTGTTTTTGACAGATTAGATTTCCTAATGATGAAGTAGCAATGGTCTTGTACACGACAGCATTTTTTGGTTTCCGAGTTTGAACAAGATATTGAAGTAAAATAGCCCCTAGCTGATTCCCATCCAAAAATTCATAGGACTGATTATGCAACAGCATTACTCCATAACGATCTGCATCTGGATCATTAATGATTATTAATTCAGCATCATATTTAGTCGCTTCTTGTAATGCTAGTGTATATGCTTCCCGAGACTCTGGATTTGGAATGTCAATTGTTGGAAAGTACGGGGATGGATCCATCTGTTCTTGTACAAGATGAACGAATGGAAAGAGCCGTGGGACAATGGATATTCCCGATCCATGTAATGGAGAATAAATGACATTTAAACTAGAGATATCCTGTGTGATAATCGAATGAATCATCTCATCATATCGCATCTCAATATCCAATGAAATTTCTAAAGGTTCTTGAAAACGATAACTATTAAAGAGGTCTTCATCGGATAAGAATAAACTAATTTCCTCAATCTCCTCAGGTAATAACTGAGACCCTTCATTGTTAACCAACTTAACCCCAAGGAAATCCTTTGGGTTGTGTGAAGCAGTAAAGTTAACGCCACCATCTAACTTAAGTTCTCGTACAAAATATGAAAGCATAGGCGAAGGTCGCAGCGAATCAAACGCGTAGGTCTTTATCCCATAATAATTCATAATGTTTGATACTTCTTGTGTAAATAAGTTCCCAAACATTCGATTATCATGCGTGGTAAGAATCCCCGTTTTACCTTTGGATTGAAGCCATTTTGCATAGGCACTTATAATCCGTCGAACTACATATAAATTCATTCGATTTGGACCGAGCCCTATTTTTGCTCTTACCCCTGCAGTACCAAATAGCAAGTGATGAGAAAACGCATCTGCGACCTCGTAGTTATCCATTTCAAGAACTAGACTTTGTTCACTATGGGATAAATGGTTTAACCAGTATTTATAATGTTGAATATAATTCTCACTCATATTGATTTATGTCCCGATGAACTATATCTACAATGTATTGTTCATCCAATTTGTCCTTGAGTTGATTTACAAACGCTACACTTCGGTGTTTACCCCCGGTGCAGCCAATCGCTATATTCAAGGAATCACTTTTACGATTGGTGAGATAAAAGGGAATGTAATAAAGGATGCATTCCAGTAAATGATGATATAGATTTTGGGCAACATCATTCCCAAATACAAAGTCCTTAATGACTTTGTCATTCCCTGTAAAATCTCTTAACGAATCAATATAATACGGGTTTGGAACACCACGGACATCAAATACAAGATTTGCATTATCAATCATTCCATATTTGTACCCGAAAGAACTAATTACGATAGTGAATTTAGACGTAGATGTTTTCTCGTGAGCCATTTCCAAACTTCCTTATTTAAACTTGATTTTCCCTTGATACTGCATTTCTCCCGAATCTCTATCATAAAGCGAACATAAGGTTGAATTTGACGATAGGAACACTTTTTCATCAACTTTAAAGTCTTTATTTCCAAACAAGACGGAAGTTAACAACATGCCGCCACTTTTTAATTTAACGATTGTTTCCATCCCTGATGGAAGGGAAGAAAAGACAGTAGCCTCTAACTCGCCATCTTCAGAAATTTGTAAATACTCTGGTCGAATTCCAAGGACTAAAGATTTATCATTGGGTATCGTCAATTCTTGGGTTGAAGCAAATTCAACGTTATTAGCTCCGATCGATAATTGGGCTTTTTTGCCTTTGATTTGAATCTTATCTACTGGGATTAAATTACTAGTCGGTGAGCCAACAAAATCAGCCACAAATAGATTGGCTGGCGAATCATACACTTCTAACGGACTCGCAAACTGTTGTAATAACCCAAGTTTCATTAAGCAAATCTTGCTTGATAACGTCATTGCTTCGAGTTGGTCATGAGTTACATAGACAAACGTCGATTCAGTATCCAAATGCAATCGCTTTAATTCGGTTCGCATATCCATGCGAAGTTTTGCATCAAGATTTGAAAGGGGCTCATCCATCAATAACACCTTAGGCCCAGGGGCCAAGGTTCGAGCAATCGCAACACGCTGTTGTTGACCACCCGAGAGTTCATTCGGGTATCGATCTGCTAATTCTTCAATTTTTAGCATTTTCATGATCTCGTCAGCACGTTCACGAATACGATCTTTATCCCATTTCATGTTTTCTAATCCAAAAGAGATGTTCTTTCGTACTGTCATATGTGGCCATAACGCATAGTTTTGGAATAAGAACCCCACATTTCGCTTATCCGGAGACAGGTTAATTCCTCGCTCCGAGGAGTATACGACAGTGTCATCAATCATGATTTCTCCTGAAGTTGGGGTCTCTAATCCCGCAATCATTCGAAGTGTGGTCGTTTTTCCACATCCTGATGGACCTAGTAACGTAATAAAACTATTATCTTCAATCACCAACGATAAATTGTCAACCGCGAAGGTTTCTCCAAACTTTTTGGTGATATTTTTTAATGTAATCTGTGGCATCTGCTTATCCTCCGATTCCTTTATCAATCGATGCGCCGGTTAATTTGTTAACAAGAGTTGTAAAGATTAATACAATGGCAATAATGAATAAGTTAATGGCATTTGCATATTGATACCATCCTTTTTCGTTGTATTGAAAGAGTAATGTTGTTAGTACTCTCGTTGACGGAGTAACTAATAATATGAACAACGAGAGCTCACGCATTATGGAAATAAATGGCAGTAAGTAACCCGAAAGAAAACTTGATTTCTGAATCGGGAAAATAATCTGAACCATGCGTTTCCACCATGGAATACCTTGAATAATGGCAGCCTCTTCAATTTCAGGACCTAGCTGTAGCATTGCATTGATTCCGGCTCGGGAGGCAAATGGTAAATATTTTACCGATCCGATCAATACCAGCAAGATAAATGTTCCATACAAACTAGGTAGAAACAAAGTAGGTCGAGCAAACATTGATAGATATATTGCACCAAAAGCCATAGCTGGCATTAGATACGGGAAAAACGCAAGATTATTTACAAGTTCGGAAAGTTTTGTGCCTCGACGTTTAACGATGGCATACCCTGCCAAGACCCCTACGGAGCCAGCAATGATGGAGGATATTGTCGCTAACCTGACACTATTCCATAGTGTTGTAAATATCGTAGTGTTTCTTAGTATTCCAGGCTCCCCAGAACCAATCGTAGTGCTTCCTTCTCCAATCCAAAAGATTGGGCTTAGATTGTCTAATGTATATCGGCCGGGAATCACGATAAAGGATTCAACTGCAAAAGAAATCAGTGGAATAATCGAGATTAGGAGTAAGAATACTATCACCATCCAAGAGATTGGGGTTCGCCATTTTTTTAGATCGATATAGGAAATCTGTGAACTTTTCCCTGTGATCGTTGTAAACGACTTACGTTTACCTACAAACCATTGGTTTAAGAGTAAAATCAGAACCCCAAGTGCAATCATGAACAATGAAATCAAAAATCCATATCCAGGATTTAATCCATTTAACGTTCGATACATTTGAGTTGTTAATACTTGAAAGCGCACTGGAGTTCCAAGAAATCCAGGAACGGCAAACGAGCTCATGCTAGATGCAAACACCAATAAAAATGTAGAGAGCAACGCTGGGATCACAATCGGTAATGTAATCTTTTGAATAATTCTAGAACGTTTAGTCCCAAGAATGGTTGCTGCTTCTTCTAGATTGGCATCCATATTCTTCAATATTCCACCAACTAAAATATAAGCAAACGGAGCATAGTGAAGTCCCAAAACAATAATGATTGGAAATGCACCATAGGCAAACCAGTCAGGTGTCAAAATACCAGTTAATGCTGTAAAAACACCTGGTGCACCACCAACTTTTGAATTTCTAAAGAAGTTCAACCATGCCATTGCCAACGTCCAAGAAGGCATTATGTACGGAAACACAAATACAACACTAATAAATGATTTGTATTTAATGTTCGTTCTTGTAACAAGCCAAGCAAACATTCCACCTAAGACGACTGCAATAACAACACTCCCAAAACTGATCAACATCGTATTCATCAAGGGACGATAAAAGATTGACATTGAAGTCTCACCATCGAAGAATACTTTTTGCCAGTGATAAAGAGTTATTCCGCCGATCGGTGTATCCGGTATCGAAAAGATTTCTGCGGAATGAACAATAAAGGTATCTCGAATAAGTGACAACAGTGGGACGAGGGTAAGAACAGAAAGCGTAATTACCAAGGCGACCAAAATGATGTTTTCAGGCTTTGATAGATAACTTTTAATTTTATTTGTAATATTCATTTTTCACCTTTAAATAAAGCGCAAATTATTGCGCTTTATCTTTTTTTCATTTAGTAAAACTATTTTAAGTTTTCTACAAACTCTTCAACTTTAGAACGGTTTTGGAATAACCAGGTTGCTTCTTCAGGTACTAGCCTTGGTTCCCAAAAGTTCAGTGGTTCATCATCAGAGTTTACTGGGATATTCGGGTTACTTGAATACGAACCTACATCTTTACCCCAAGGTTGGAATCCTTCTTCAGTTAACAAGAACTCGATAAACAATCTTGCAGCATAAGGGTGTTCGGCATTTTTAGTCATTTGTAAGAATAATGGATAATAGAATCCCGAGAATGGTTGAATCTCAGTCATTGGAGTTAACGCTAAGTCTTTCGATGCGTCATAACGCTTCTTAGAATAAACGAATAATCCCATAACGGTGTCTTCTTGTCCTTTAGTTCCCACGCTTTCAGATATACGGGTATCAGAATTTCCTAACAATAATTGATTATTAAAGAATCCTTGAATCCACTCGAATCCTGCGTTTTCTGTGGTCAATACAATTGGACGACCATAATGATCTTCATATGCATCAGCCAATTTTTCCGACCATTCAGGGCTTGTAAGCATTGTTAAGAAGTTGTAATTAACTCCTTCTAATGCGGGATCTTTAAATTGAACTCGACCTGCCCATTCAGGATCTGTTAATTCCCAAACATTGGTAATAACTGGATTAGTTCCACGCTCACTATTGAAGATAAAAACTTTATTAATTAATTGGAATTGAAGTGGATTTTGATATTTTTCAGGAATTACATCACGCATTGATACAGGAACATAATTCACTAAATATCCAGTATTAATTAATTGGCCAAAAACACGACCAGAATCCTGGGCAATTACAAAGTCAGCACCAAATATATTTCCTCCAACTTCACGGAACACTTTTTCAATCATTTGAGAGTCATTTAAATTTGTATGTTCAACTTCGATTCCATACTTTTCTGTAAATAATACTGAGGCAGCAGCAATTCTTGAAGTGTTTGAGTACACAACAACTTTACCTTCAGCTTGAGCTGCGGCAATAAGTTCCTCTCCAGTCAAATCTTCAAGGCCATTTGTTTCTTCTGCAGGTTCACATGCAGAAATTAACAATACTCCTCCGATTAGTAGAGATAAATACATCAGACGCTTAAATATCATAGCTTCTCCTATAAGCAGATGAATCTAGTTCATCACAGCTATCTTGTAAATTATTTTACAAGTAATTTACATTGATTTTACATACAATTGAAAGCGCTGTCAATTGATATAATTAAAATAGTTATAATCTTATAACTATTCAGAGATGAAAATGGCTCAATGATGATAAAGATAAGCGTAAAAGAGATGGTTCAATTTGTGTATCAAAGCGGCGACTTACAAAGTGAGCTTTCTTTAGGACGCGATCAACTCGGCTCCGATTTACACCGTAAACTGCAAGCAGGCTATCATACAGATGAACAAGCCGAAGTGTATGTGAAAGCTGTGGTGCAAGCCGCCGGTGAAACCTTTGAAATATCAGGTCGCATGGACGGACTGCGTGAAAATGCCACCCGCGTGGAAGAGATTAAATCAACGGCCAAAGACCTAGATGAAATTGAGTTGGATACAACCCCAGCGCATCTAGCACAAGCAAAAATTTATGCCTATATGTATGTACTTGAACATCCAGCAACCTCAATGGGGATTGATTTGGTGTATATCTCGATTGACGATGAACAAACCAAGGTTTTATCCATTGATTGTTCCTTTGATGAATTAGAACGCTTCTTCTTTGATACGTTAGAAACCTTTGCGGTATGGATGAGTGCACGCCAAGCCCACCGCGATCACGTCATTCAAATGACACAAGAAATACAATTTCCATTTACCCGAAGAGCCGCTCAAGATACCTTCATGAAAGGGATTTACCAAACCTTGCAGCAACAAGGGGTCTTATATGCGGTAGCCCCCACAGGCACTGGAAAAACCATGGGTGCCTTATTTAGTGGACTAAAAGCCAAAGGGGCGGAAGAAACCTTGTTTTACTTAACCGCTAAAAACTCCCACAAACAACTCGCGATGGACTCCATGGCGATGTTAAACAATCAAGGACTCTCAGCCATTAGTGTCGAACTAACGGCCAAAGACCACGTTTG
>CAYTXT010000026.1:0-9437 GCA_964442245.1 uncultured Candidatus Izemoplasmatales bacterium | reverse complement strand
CAACTCATTTTACATTAATTATATGTGTCTAGCAATCAAACAAAGTGTTTATATTTGTTGCTGTGATAAAGATTTCCAATAAAAAACTGCTCTTTCGAGCAGTAATGGCGGAGGAAGAGGGATTCGAACCCCCGCGCCGGTTTCCCGACCTGTCGGTTTTCAAGACCGATCCCTTCAGCCAGACTTGGGTATTCCTCCATTGGTGGACCTTGCAGGACTCGAACCTGCGACCAATCGGTTATGAGCCGATTGCTCTAACCAGCTGAGCTAAAGGTCCGTGTTTCGAGCACAAGCGCTTAATTATTATATCAAGAACTTGTCATTTTTAAATAGTGTTTTTACGACTTTGTTGAATCAGCGACTCATAAATAACGATCGAAGTTGCCACACCAACATTCAATGAATCTGAAACACCAAGCATCGGTATTTTAAGCAGTGTCAGGGGTGAATAGTCATAAAACTCTTTTACGACTCCGTACTTTTCACTGCCAGCAACGATTGCAACGTTTCCGGAATAATCAATTTCATCGTATGTCATATTTGCCGAAGTATCTGTTATTAATAATTGAAAATTGTATTTTTGAAGCCAATACAACGTTTCCGCTACTTCTGCTTCAACAATGGGAACAAATAACGCACTTCCCATGCTTGCTCTCAAGAATTTCGGATGGGTAATTCGTATCCGTTTATTCGTTAGAATGACAGCATCAATTCCAGCCCCATCGCAACTACGAATAATAGTACCTACATTACCTTGAACCTCTAACCCATCTAGAATCACAATTCGAGCATTGTCAGATATTGTTAGCTCTTCGAGTTTTTTAACAGGAAATTTAGCTACAACAATCAGACCAAATTTTGTTTCTTCTTTATCAATAATTGTTTCGTAGGTTTTACCAGAGATTAAATACCCTTTTGTTTTTGATAGTTCTTTTAATAACGCTGGAATTTCACTCGCATTCGCAATCTCTTCGGCATACAAGTAATAGTCTAGGGTAAGACCTGCTTGAAGGGCTTTTTGAATTGAATCATAACTCGATAAAACAACCCAACGGTTAGGGTTGGGTTTTCGATTGTTATTAATGTTGTAAATATTTCGTACTCGTTCGTGAGTACGGCCAATGGCTTCTAATGGATTCATCTAGATGATATTGTATCACGGTACTTGCTTAAAATAGCTTGATGAAGGGAACTTGTTTCCTCTAATCCTGTAATCACATGAATGGCGTTCGAGTCTCCCTTAGTAAGCATTGATTGAATCTCCATCGCCTCTTCATCACTCGGTTCGTTATATCGAAGTCCATATACGATTAATTCAACTAAAGCGGCAGGATGGATTCCAAGCTTCACTAATTCATTGGCAGGGAAAATTAATCGGTCTTGCGACGATAATTTTCGTTTTGGATTACGAGCAATACGAGTTACTGGATCAATAATGTGAGGGTTTTTAAAACGCTCAATTGTTTGTTCTTGATATAAGGCGTGGTCTTTTGGATCAAAACCATATGTTTTGATTAGATAAGTTCCAGTTTCATCTAATACACTGCGCAGAAACAATTCAACCTTGGAATCCTGCATCGCTTGTGTAATCGTCTTATAGCCTAATTGATACCCTAAATAGGCAGCGCAAGCATGACCTGTATTAACAGTGAACAGCTTTCGTTGAATATACGGGAATAAGTCCTCCACAAACTTCACTCCCTTGAGGGGTAGCGGTTTGGATTCAATGACCCATTCAAAAAAAGGTTCCACTTTTACATACAGTTGATCTTCGTTCGTTTGTGTTGGAACAATGCGGTCCACCGCAGCGTTTAAAAACAGAACATTGGATGGAATGTCGATTATTTTCGCAACGTCTTCTTTTAGAATATCGGAAGCATTCAGTGCGTTTTCACATGCAATGACTCGAAGTTCGCGACTTGTTGTAGCAAATGCTTTCGCAAGAATAGGGGCGATTCGAGGCAAGATATTGACACCTACTGAAGTGGTGATCAAATCAGCTTCTTGAATCGCATTGATCACCGCCTCTTCTTGAGTAAGAGAATGAAGGCCTTTAATGTTCGATACGGTTTCAATCACGGGTTGGTCAGACAGAAGTTCGACTTGATATTCCCTTTTCTCGTTAATGGCGTCAATCAATGATTGATTTACATCAACAAAGACTACATTATAGTTATTTTCTCGAAGCACCTTTCCAATAAAACCGCGTCCAATATTCCCGGCACCAAAGTGCACATTATTCATCATCATCTCCGAGAAGCAGTTCAATTACTTGATCACGGTCATTCATCTTGGAGGCTTCAACAACAACATTGACATCACTACACGCAATGGCAATCCGACTTAAAATATCCATATGGGTTCCATCTTTGCCAGCGATACCAACGACTAAGTAAGCTGTTTCATCTCCAAATGAAATCCCATTTGGAGCTTGTAAGATACTGATCCCTGATTCTTTGATTAACGTTTGGGATTCATTTGTCCCATGGGGAATGGCCAAATGATTTCCAATATACGTTGTAACGATTTGTTCTCGTTCTTGCATTAATGAAATATAATCCTTGGTCACGAATCCGCTTTCGACTAGCATCTCGCCAACGGTGTTAATGGCTTCTTCTTTGCTGATTGATTGTTCAACCTTCGCAATTCGAATTTTGTCGATGTTCATATGTTTTCTCCAATCATATTATCTTCGATGTATTTTTGAATCATATTGATATCAGGCTCAGTAAGGAGTGAAATGAATGGTGCACTCTGGGTCAGTAATACACTGATTGTATTAAAGACTGATTTTTGTGCTTCACTCATCACAGGTCCAGACACCATAAATAAATGAATCTTTGCCTGCATGGTTTCATTTGTCATTGATGGGACTGCAATCATCGTTCTTGTATGAATGATATCAACGGTGTGCAAGGCGACAACATCACTTCGGACATGATAAATCGCTACGTTTGTATCTGGAATGCCATACCCATATTCACCCTTGTCCTTCATCAATTGAATATAACTTGGTTCATCAGTGATGACATGTTTGTGCAAGAATCTAGTCCCTGATAACAAGAACAACTCGTCTAAATTCGAGGCATTAAGCTCACCACTCATAAACAAAACGTTGTGGGGTTCTTTCCCAGTATTTACTATTTTGTGCGGTTGTGACAGTCCGACTTCTTTTAGCATCTGCTTAATCTTCGAAATGTCAGACTCAAATAACAGCGGACTAACACGAACGGTTCGTTCTTTATTGGTTGACGTTTGAACTGTCGAAACAATAAAGTCATAGTCTTTGTCGTGATATGCCGTCAAATCCGATAACGATACATTCTCAAAGTGTATTGTAGGAAATTGATTGCGCAGTCGTGTAATAATCATCCGACTACTCCCCATACCCCCAATACAAACAACTAAAGCGCGAAGTTCAAGGTGTTGAAGAACGTCTTCTAATTTTGAAATAAATAATACAAATCCTTCCGCAATTACACTTGAATTTCGGTACATCGGAATGTGGTCTTCGATGACTTCTTCGATGGTTCGATAAAGAATTGGATATTCTTGACGCAGCACCTCAACCAACAATTCATCCGAGAACACGCTAGTGGTACTGGCTTGATTGTTTTTTAAAAACCACTGATACAAATCATCATAAAACCAACGAATGTAATGATTTGGAATATCACTACGCGCTAATAGATCACTCAAAAATCGCTCAAAGACATCTTTCGTTGCGTATTGATGGTCTAGCAATAATTCTTTTGACATCCTCGAATCCAAGAAAATACTGATGTCAATTAGCCCTTCTTTTTCCATTGCTAATCCATCAATCAGTTCATGAACAAGAAGTTCTTCACTAACTGATAGATGTCGATGAATCGATAACCGCTTCATGACGACACAGGCATAGACCGCTGCCTCCAAAATGATTTGGTCGTCTCTTGGTATAGAGCGTTCCTTAAATTTAGTACTAAGGTGTGAGATGACATGATGCAATTGATCCATTTGCAGAATGATTGTTAATGAATGATGTAAATAAGGGTGAACAATGTCCGGCAATGCTTTACCTTCAAATAGTAATATGACATTCAGCTGGTTTAATACCCGAAGAGCAAGCTCAAAAGAAATGTAGCGAATGGATTCTTCATCAGCAATCAACTGAATTCCTGCATTGCGTCGACGTTCAATCTTTCCACCGTGAACACTAACAATGGTCTCTAGTTCATCGATGGCTTTTGTGACAAGGGAACTCGATGCTTCAAGTGCCTGTTGTAATTGAACTAGTTTAATAAAATCATCTTGATCCACCAACTCGGCATAACAAAGCAGTGTCCGTTCAACGCTTGAGTAGTCAAACATCGGCATCTCTGCTAGCAGCTCTTTGGCTCGTTCGGTATCTCCGTGTAAGGCAATACCCTCTTCTGAGATATCAAGTAGTAACCCATAATCTCGAAGAAGCATTCCAAGCGTAGCTAAATCACGACGAATGGTACGTGTACTAACGTCGTTTTTTACACTTAATGATTTAAGGGTGTGTGTCTGATTCGGATTTAAAATATCCGACAACACACTGCGCTCACGCGCGGAGATATATTTCATGTGCCTCTATCATATCACTAGCGCAAAGAGCGGCCTTCATTATGAAGACCGCCCATCGCATTATAAGGAAGAAAATTCGTCAACGAGTTTGTCATACTCTGGACTACTCATGAAGTTTTCAACCGCAACAACACGGACTTCTGGTAATCGCATTTTCACTGTATTCGATAGTGATTTATGAGTAACAACAACATCTGTTTCTTTCGGTACTTGAGTTACCGCATAGTTCTTTACGTTAACTTTAAGCCCCGCTTTTTTCATCTTGTCTCGAAGAATAGAAGCGCCCATAGCACTGGATCCCATTCCTGCTTCACAAGCAAAGACAACTTTAAGATGAATTTCTTTTAGATCTTCTTTGGCCTTTTTACCAAAACCAAACGGCATTGTCTTATCCTTTCATACTAGCCATGATTGATGCTCCTTCTTCCAAATCACTTGTTGAAGTGTCGGTACGAAGAAGAACAGTGGCTACTAAGAAGGATACTACAGCTGCTAAGGTGATTCCAAGTAACATGCCAATGAAATTACCTTGAGGGGTTACGGCGATATACGCAAAGATCGATCCTGGGGATGGAGTTGCTGTTAAACCAACATTCAATAAAGAGTTAGTGGCAACACCAGTCATTCCGCCAGCGATTGCTGCAAGAATAAGTTTAGGTTTCATTAAGATGTATGGGAAATAGATTTCATGAATCCCACCAAAGAAATGAATAATAATTGCACCTGGGGCACTTGCTCTCGCAACACCCTTACCAGATAACATATACGCTAATAAGATACCAAGTCCAGGCCCTGGGTTTGTTTCAATCATGAAGAAGATTGATTTTCCAGTTTCTGCGGCATCGATCGCACCTAACGGAGCGAATACACCAAAGTTGATCGCGTTGTTTAAGAATAAAACTTTTGCTGGTTCAACTAAGACTGATACAAAGAATAATAATCCCGCATCAACAATCCAACCAACAACGTCACCAATTCCGTTTGATAATCCTTCAACAACAGGTCCGATAACTAAGTAAGCAAGAATCAGCATTAATAAGGAAGCAATCCCAGCAGAGAAGTTTGAGACTAACATCTCAAATCCAGCACGTATTTTTCCTTCAACTACTTCATCTAACTTTTTAACAACCCAAGCGGATGCAGGACCAACAATCATTGCTCCTAAAAACATTGGGATGCTTGCGCCGACTACGACACCCATGGTCACTGTGGCACCAACAACTCCACCACGACGTCCATGAACCAAGTATCCGGCGTTGAATCCGATTAGTACAGGTAATAAGTAGACAATAATCGGTCCAACCATTGCTGCTAAGTCTTCATTAGGTGTCCATCCCGTTGGGATTACAAATGATGTTAATAATCCCCAAGCAATGAATGCAGAGATGGCTGGCATGATCATACCAGCTAAGTATCCACCTAACTGTTGAATCTTTTCTCTCATTACAATTCCTCCATGTAAGCGTTTTTACGCTTTCTTACTCTAATAGTACCAATGGTTACACAATGTAAGAATGTTTCATAAATGGTAGTTTGTCACACCGAAGTGACAAAAAAAGGAGCTTTCGCTCCTTAATGCATAACTGGTTTCGTGGATGAACTTAGTTCTTCACTACTTTGTATCGTTGCTTCATTCGAATTGATGATCGCCATTTTGACCCCAATCGGACCAAACAATTCATAAATAACAACGGAGGCTAATGAGATCGTTAGCACCATAATGCCTTCTTCTCCCCCTAGCGTGTTACTTGCGGCGTTGGCCATCCCAATCGCAACCCCTGCTTGTGGCAGTAACGCAATCCCAAGCCATTTCGTGACATTTGGATGTGCTTTCGTAATATAACCACCTAATGAAGCGCCCGAGACCTTACCTAATGCTCTAGCAACCAAGTAGACAAGGATAAACAACATTAACGCCTGTCCACCGCTAGAGAAGAGTAAGTTTAAATCCAGATGAGCCCCTGCAATCGTAAAGAATGCGACCAAGATAAAGGGTTGAAAGTTATCTAATGCTTGGGTTGAACGAACAAATTTTTCTCGTTCAATAAAGTTGGAATAAATCACACCAGCCATCATCGGCGTCAAGATAATGGATAAAGGATACCCTTGAAAGCCCACACTTGCTAAGGAAACCGCGATGATTACACCGGCGATATTAATAATTTGAGTATATTCACGTTCTTCAAAACGGTCTAATTGAACCACGGCCATCATGATCCAACCAATCAATCCACCAATTAATAATGACAATAAAATCTCCATTAATGGATTCACTAGCATTTGTCCAAGTGATAACTCTACACCTGTTATTAGACCTTGGGATACGGCAAGCATAATTCCGAAGATGACAATTCCTAATGCATCATCAATCCCAACTAGAGGAACCAATGTTTCCGTTAATGGTCCCTTAGCACGGTACTGTCTTGTCATCATCATGATCGGTCCGGGAGCCGTTGCTGTCGCAATCGCCCCCATAATTAACGCCAACCATAACGGTGCGCCAATTAAGAGCAATAATCCGATCACAAATATAACAGCAAAGGCGGCTTGGATAAGGGTAATAATCATGATCCGTGAACCAGTTTGCTTAAGGTTCTTAAAGCTGATCTCGGTTCCAATGCCATACGCAATAAAACCTAATGCAACATTAGTAATGACTTGGAGTCCTTCAACATCTGTCGCATTAACAATTCCTAAGACACTAGGTCCAATCAAAATTCCGGCAACCAAGTTACCGGTAATTCTAGGAACATTCACCGCCTCAAAGATGCGGCCAAAGACCAACCCAGCTAATACGAGTAGTGCTAATGATAATAACGCATGATTAATAATGTCTCCACCTGGAGCAACAACTTCTGATAAAAATACCATGTAATACCTTCTTTCACGCATGCAATTATATACCCTATCATTATAAAAACAAGGGATTTTTGAAATATTTTCATAAAAGTTTTTCATAATAAAAACACCTCGAAAGGTGTTGGTTTTTTCTGGTGCCGATAGAGGGACTTGAACCCCCGACCTCATCCTTACCATGGATGCGCTCTACCGCCTGAGCTATATCGGCTAATGCAGCAAAACTATTATAACGAATTCGGCTTCATATCACAATAAAAAAGACGTCTATGACGTCTAGTTTGTAGGCAAATGAATTAGCCTTGGAATGATTCTTTACGAACTTGATAAAAACCTGCTAACGCTAATTGAGTGTAGGGAATAGTGTAGAAGATGTTAAGGATATTCAAGGTAAATAAGCCTAATATAGCCCATCCTAGAAAGGATAATTGTAAAACAAACAACTCCCACTTATGTCCATCCATCATTTTTCGACTTAAGGTAATCACATCTTCTTCTTGTACATCCGGGTCAGCAAGCAAGAACGGAACAAGGATGTAGGAATAGGACTTAATAATTCCAGGAATCACAAGCAACAAAGTCCATAAGAAGATAAAGACAACCGCTAAAATGAGTTGAATGAAGTTACGCATCAAGTGCGGTTGTTGGTACCCAAGACCAAGATCATTGGTTGTGGTCGGACGCATATTATACAGTTGCCATAACCCGTACATCCCACCGATAATTAACGGTGTTGCCAAAATCGATCCAATCACCGTAAACCCTACAAGGCTAATAATAATGCTAGGAATAAAAGTAAAGAACATTACTTGCCAATAGTTGGCGGATAACGCTACGCGAGCTTGTCGCTTAATGTTTATTCGGTCCATAAAAACCCTCTATCGTTATTATACAAAATAAAAAGACGTTTCCACGTCCTATTTGCGATATGGTAGCGACGAAGGGACTTGAACCCCTGACCCCCCGGGTATGAACCGAGTGCTCTAGCCAGCTGAGCTACGTCGCCCTAAAAAAATGGTGGAGCTTAACGGGATCGAACCGTTGACCTCCTGCGTGCAAAGCAGGCGCTCTCCCAGCTGAGCTAAAGCCCCATACATGTTTTCAAAGTGGTGCCTCGAGCCGGAGTCGAACCGGCACGGGTTTTCACCCACAGGATTTTAAGTCCTGCGCGTCTACCAATTCCGCCACCAAGGCCTAAATGTCAAAGATACTAGTTTTAAATATAAGTGGTGACCTGCGCAGGGCTCGAACCTGCGACCCTCTGGTTAAAAGCCAGATGCTCTACCAACTGAGCTAGCAGGTCACATATGGTGCCGAGAACAGGAATTGAACCCGCAACCTACTGATTACAAGTCAGTTGCTCTACCAATTGAGCTATCTCGGCACAAATGGTGGAGGATGACGGGCTCGAACCGCCGACCCCCTGCTTGTAAGGCAGGTGCTCTCCCAGCTGAGCTAATCCTCCAAAAGGGTGAAGCTATGAGAACAGTGGGTCACCCACTCGATCTACCAAATAAAAAAGAAAGGGTTTGGCAACGTCCTACCTTTGCACTTTCGTACTATTCTCGGCGCTGAAGTGCTTAACTTCTGTGTTCGGGATGGGAACAGGTGTATCCACTTCGCCATCGCCACCAAACCTCTTTCAAAATTGGATAATACACATTTGAAATAACCTACATTAGGTTAAGTCCTCGACCTATTAGTATCAGTCCGCTTCACATGTCACCACGCTTCCACTCCTGACCTATCAACCTCATCGTCTATAAGGGGTCTTACTTCTTTCGAATGGGAAATCTCATCTTGAGGGGGGCTTCACACTTAGATGCTTTCAGCGTTTATCCCGTCCATACATAGCTACCCAGCTGTAGGCCTGGCGGCCTAACTGGTACACCAGCGGTATGTCCACTCTGGTCCTCTCGTACAAGGAGCAGCTCCTCTTCAAATTTCCAACGCCCACGACGGATAGAGACCGAACTGTCTCACGACGTTCT
>CAYTXT010000025.1:0-9454 GCA_964442245.1 uncultured Candidatus Izemoplasmatales bacterium | reverse complement strand
GTCGCTTGAGGGGTCGTACAATCTCCAACCATTGATAATTTTAGTCCTTGTAGGTGCGTCTTATCTTCATAAATCGTTGATAAATCCGCTAAGGCTTGAAGTGGATCAAAGGTTTTAGTCCCTAGGGAGATGACTGGCTTTCCACAGAACAATACCAATGCTTCAGCTTCTTCTTGAGATGTACCTTCGTAGGCAACCGCATCATATAATTGACCCATCACTCGTGAATAATCAGCGACGGACTCGGTTTGACCAAGGGCTGCATTTTCTTTAAGAAGTGATGTTAAAGTCATCGAGGTTTCATGAGCGGCCGTATCAAGAAGTAATCGGTGATGTGGTTTGGCTTGTTGGAGCAGACCGACGACACGTTTACTTTCAAGCTCGGTTGAATGACGACTTGATTTGCGCTGCGTTTTAAAGTGGAGAGTCATATCGATGAGTTCTTGAAGCTCATCGGCACTAATATCAAATAGTTTGATGAAGCTACGACCTTTTAGGTTCATAAAAACCTCACTTTCATGAATATTATACGTGGTTTTAGCCTAAAAGAAAAAGGGCAGATGCCCTTTAGCCTGAGACCACTTCTAAATATGAACGAATCTTTTTATCTTGGCTAAAAAATAACCATAAAAGAATTAATAATCCTGATCCAAAGAACCCAACATATAATACAGAACCTAGTTCAATCAGCACACCTCCCAGGAAGGTGGCTAGTGGCATTAATGCGAGTGACATAACACTAATGGTGGCATTACTTCTTCCTCGGTACGCTGGTTCAATGGTCTTCATAAAGCTTGTGGATATGGGGGTATTAACAAAAATATTTACTACCCCAAATAAAAACATTAATGTGGATGCGATAATCCAGAAAAATACAAAGCTAATCTCGTTATTAATAATCAAATACATTGATCCTGTCATCACAAAATAGATAATAATCATTAATGACAGACCTGTGAAAAGTGTTTTTCGAGGTTGCAATTGAACTTTAAGATTAGAGATTAGGATTGCAGAGAGTAAGATTCCCACACTCATTGATAGTTGAACAACACTGAATTCAAATGGTGTTGCTTGTAGTTGTTGATTAAACATAAAGGGTAATACATTCGCAAACATTGGTATAAAGGCAAAATTAATCAATAATATCGATACCATCAAACGAAGTAATCCTTGCTTTTTGGCCAAATACTGGAAGCCATCGAGCAAATCGTCTAACCCTTGTTTCCAGGATAATTTTCCCTTGTTTTCGTATTTGAAATTGATAAACATTTCACTGATTCCACTTAAGATAAAACTAATCCCATTAATAATGAAAATCCAAGAAACGCCTAGAACACTATATAAGATTCCGGCAAGTAATATCCCGATGATTCCTTCTACCGAACGAATCAAACTCATTGATGCATTCGCTGATTGATAATCACTCTCTTTTAATACATCCGCTTGGAGACTCGAGACCGCAGGTTGAAATAAGGTTCCATTAATACTTAAGATGATCGTTGCTGCATAAAGGATGAGTAATGTGGTTGATGTTTCTAGGTTTAACCCGACACCAACCCCAGCCAAGACTATTGCTATCCCTCGAATGAAATCGGTGAGATACACAATTTTTACCTTATCGAAACGATCGGTAATGACGCCAGCAAAGGGTGCCATGATGATATAAATCACCCCACCCACGGCCATGTAGGTTCCCGCCTGTAACGCGGACCCAGTTAACTCAAGGATGTACCATGAAATTGCAAAGTTATAAAACGTATTCCCTATGCTTGAAACTAAATTTCCAAAAAACAATAAGCTGAAGTTCCTGTTGCGAAATAATGTTCTCATTAATCCTCTATGACGCCTAAGATGGGAATGATTAAGAAGAATAACCAACTTAACTGATAGGCATTGTAATAATGTCCGACTAAGATAAAGGCAATTGTTGCCACAAATGGGGAATAAGCAACAAGACTTAATCGGTCCTCATCTTTACTAACAAATATAATAATCATCGGTAATAACAGAAACAACACCCACCATGGATGCCATCCATTATAGAAGAGTCCTAAATAGGCATACAGGCCTGCAATTACAATTAACGAACCCACTACAATGACAATTTTTCTAAGACTATCTTGCCAACGACCCATTTCAATCTCTAATTTAATTTTAATCACACCTGATGCAAGCCCAAGGACTGCTAATACTAGGAATACAGTGTAGTTATAGACAGATGGATTGGTTAGCTGCAAGTAGAAATAAATTGCTGGAACAACAATAAAGGCTACTAGACTAATACGACCAATAGCTGTTTTGTCGTTCGCTAATCCTAGAATCGGAATTATAAAGAACACCAACCATGCATCGACATAGGTAAAGGTATAACCAAATAGTGTTGGGGTATACGTTCCGACTAAAAAGAATGCAATCGTTGCGACAAATGGACTTAATGCCACAAATATATTTTCGCCAATGTCATCTGCTTCAAACAAAATACCGGCAACAGGAATGCCTAAGAAAACCAACCATCCTGGGTGCCATGCATTAAATAAGAATCCGAGTAAAAAGAAGGCAATCGTTGCAACAAACGGTGATAGTGCAACAATTTTATTGTCTTTCTCATTACGCTTTTCAACACCTTTTAAGGAGCGAGCAATTTGTTTCGCTGTGGATAATGTTGCAATGTATTCCTCTTCGTTTCGTCCACGTTCTACCGCTTCTTCAATCATCGTTTGATGGTCTTCTAACACATCTTTGATGACACTGGGTTCATACTTATATTCTTTTAGTTTTTGCTGAAGTTCAGCTAAGAATTCTTGCTTATTCATTGTTATCTCCTAATAGTTGATCAACCGTTGATACAAACGTTCGCCAATCTTTTTGTAATTCTTCAACATATTTATTTCCCTTATCGGTTGCATAAAAATATTTACGCGGTGCCCCGACGGGTAATTCCTTCTTCTCTACGTCTAAATACCCTTCTGCATGAAGGCGTCGAATCACGGGGTACACCGTGTTTTCATTCACCTCTAACGGATCTCGAAGTCGTTCTAATACTTCGAACGTACTTAACTTCTTCTGAGTAAATAAACGAAGAACAATTAACTCAATAACGCCTTTTTTAAATTGTGAGTTCATAGTCACCTCAACCTACTATATCATATTATGTGTAATGCACAATAACTTTTTGTGTAACACACATTTTTTCTTATTTATGATAGATGGTGGCTGTGTTACAATTTCGTTGTGAGGTAGACATGAAGCCATATGCAGTGGAAGCGATTTTCCATGAACCGAATTCCAGATTTGCATTTCCGTTAAGTAAAACATCGATTCAAGTACGTATCCAGACCAAAAAAGATGACTGTGATTTTATCGATGTCATCTATCAAGATATTTATAACTGGGAAAAAGTAAACGATCATCATCAATGGATCTATGACACGCTACGAATGACTAAACGATTCAGTGATGAGTATAGTGATTATTATGTAGCTGATTTAGTCGTTACAACAAAACGATTTAAATATGCATTTCTTCTTGATGGACAAATGCTATATGGTCAACTTGGCTTATATGGTGGAAATGTAAATTTAAACCATGTCCATAACTACTTTACTTACCCTTATATCAACTACTCTGAACTTCCTCAAAGCCCTTCATGGTTAACCGGGCTGACGTGGTATCAGATTTTTGTTGACCGTTTCTATACCTCTTCACCACGACTCGATTGGTCGACCCATCCTGTGACCAATCAACAAATCTTTGGAGGAAACCTCAAAGGGATTATTCAGCAACTCGATTATTTAGCTAATTTAGGAATCGGCGGTCTTTATTTAAATCCGATCTTTGAATCCCCTACTGCTCATAAATATGACACCACAGATTACTATCACATCGATTCCAGCTTTGGGTCGATGAATGACTTAAAAGAACTCGTTCAACAAGCTCATGCTCGAAATATCAAAATCATGCTAGACGGGGTGTTTAATCACGCCGGGTATGAACATCCTTTTTTTCAAGATGTCATCGAACAACAAGAATCATCTCCTTATAAAGACTACTTCTTAATCAAGTCCTTTCCGATTGAAAAAAAAGGAAGTAATGGACGACCTTCCTATGAGTGTTTCGGCTATGCGCCCAATATGCCAAAGTGGAATACCGAGAACCCAAAAGTACGAGAATACTTAAGTGACATTGCTCTATATTACGCCAAAGAAATTGGAATTGACGGATGGCGTATGGACGTCTCCGAAGAACCCACTCATATGTTATGGCGTGAGATGAATCAAAAAATTCGTCCGATTAAACCCGACTTCTACTTCTTGGCTGAAAACTGGTATGACGCGAACGCGTGGTTATCCCAGTCGCAGTTTGATAGTGTAATGAACTATACATACACATTTGCCTTAAGTGATTATTTCCGTAACGAAATCGATGTGAATACCCTTAAAAATAGACTTCACCAACTCTTATGGCGATATCCTGATTTACTCTTAAAGCAACTATTCAACATCATTGATACTCACGATACCGCTAGGATTAAGACTCAACTTCCTGAGTATTATATGGCAATTATCGGATTTATCTTCGCGATGCCGGGAACGCCAAACCTCTATTACGGAACAGAAATCGGGATGGAGGGAGACAATGACCCTGACTGCAGACGACCGTTTGCCTGGGACAACTATCCTGCTGAGATCACACCCATCATAGAGCGACTCATCCAATTCAGACATCACACCGTTGCTCAGTCATTAGACATTACATTTGACACCTTCGGAAATAGTTTGATTTTCGAAAAGAAAAACGGTGAAAAATTGTTTGGAATTCTAAGTAATGAAGCCAAAATTCACATTCCTGAAAAATATCAAAATTTAAATGCATATGACCTCCTCCAAGGGGAAGAAACCGTGTTAGAATCAACCCGGACAAATCCCTATTTCATAGGACTATATTTACTAAAGGAGTAATATATGCAAAAAATCATGGAAGCGTATTTCCCCCATAACTTGCAAGTCCACGCAAAAATTGGAGATCATACGCTGATTGCGGACCAATCCGCATATGGGGGTGGCGATGGCCAAGCACCTGCACCCTTTGGGTTCTTCTTGTATTCGATCGTGTCATGTGGAGGATTTTATGCTCTCGCTTTTTGTAAACAACGAGGCATTGATACTTCCGACATGCGAGTTGAGCTTTATGCCACACAAGATCCATTAACAAGACTCTACAAAGAATTTCATTTGAAACTTATTACCCCAAGAGATTTCCCTCAGAAATATGAGGATGCCATCATTCGATCGATGGCACAGTGTGCCGTCGCACAGCATCTAGAAGCGGGATCAAAAGTAACGGCATCCACCGATTTAGCAGACAAAAAATAACTCCATACGGAGTTATTTTTTTCGTTTACGGTTTTTATAATGAGCTTGAACTACTTTCGCTTCCTCAAGAATCTCATCAATTAACCACTCAGGCTCAATCACCTTACAGTGAGAACCAAAGTTCATTACCAAATGTTTCGCCTGAAGGTGAGAGGCTAAGGTCACTTCAAGAATGACCTCTTCATAAGGTAATTGAGTAATCACTTGATGATATCCATACACATATTCAGGAGCGTAAAATGCTGCACTTCCAGTTAATAACAACTTCACTCGGACTTCCTCAATCGCAGGTCCAAACTCGTTCACATAATCGCTAAGGTTATAGGGTGCAACCTCATCGAATTTTGTATTAAGTATTCTTACCTTGTTAATCCGGTTGAATTTTAAGGTAAAGATATTTCCAGACGCTTCTGACTTCACAATCACATACCACATTGAACGGTACTGAAAGACTTCATACGGATGAACCACTCGAATCGTCGATGCATCTTTACGAGTACGATAATCAATCTCTAATTTCACTTTGGATAGGATTGCATTTTGAATCACAAAGAACAAATCTTCAATCTCTTGATTGGAGATTTTATAACGAACTCCTTCTACAATATGAAACTCTTTTTGATCGCCTCTAAATTGTAGTATTTTCTGCATTGCGGACTCAAATTCCCGAATCATCGTTGGTTGAGATAATTGTCGGTATTGACGGTGAACAAGGGTAATCGCCATCGCCTCTGCATCGGTCAAATCAATGGTTGGAAGTAAGGCACGTTGGTCTAAGGAGTAGCCTCCTTCTTTTCCAGGAATTGAACTTATTTTGTAGCCTGCTTGTTCGAGTTCTTTCCGGTATTCCGAAATGTTTCGAACATTCACTCCTAAGTGTTCTGCGATTTCTTCTTTTTTGACGACGCCACGAGCTCGTAAGAACTGCAACATCTTGATTACATTACTTGTACGATGCATGCTCTACCTCACTGCTTTATTGTACACCAGGAATGTAGGGTTTGTTATAATGGTTCAAGGTGAAAAAAATGAAAATATATACCAAACGTGGTGATGAAGGACTAACCGATTTAGTTGGTGCACGCGTTAAAAAAAATGACCCCCGAGTTGAAGCATATGGGCTGATTGATGAGGCCATTGCATCGGTTGGAATCATTAGTGCATTGATTAATGATGAGTCAATTATTGATGAACTAACCCAAGCACAACGAATGCTTTTTGCCATTTGTAGTGAGCTTGCAACAACCAAAGGAACGGTCTACACCGATCCCATCATGGTTGAATCCATTGAAGAATGGATCGATGGCCATGAAGTTCACCTTCCAGAGTTACGACACTTCATTCTTCCAGGCGGAACGTTAGAAGCATCACAGTCCCACCTTGCTCGTACCATTGTTCGAAATGCAGAACGTATGGTTGTCACGATCCAAGAAGACTACGACTTAAATCCGGTCATTCCACAAATCTTGAATAGAATGAGTGATTATCTATTTGTCTTAGGTCGTCGCTTAAATCATTTAAAAGGAATTGCAGACGTAAAAAAATAATCCTCGAATGAGGATTATTTTTAATGAGCACCACAACTACAATTGCCACCGCAGCCACAGCCACCAGCGTCTAGAACAAATCGACCAAGAACTTGTTGCAAGTACGCATCAATCGCTTCTTCCACGGTAAGTCCCTCACCTTGGTAAGCTTGAATCCCGTTTTCATTTAGGGCTTCTAGCATCTGGGTGGAGACCCCACTTCCGATGACTGCTTCGCAATCGTGAGCGAGTAACCAGTCAGCGCGGAATGCGACACCTTGTTCTAAGTCTTTATATTCCATGAGGGTATTGAGCTCCATGTCATAGACAACAATGTCTCGAGCATGGGGTAGATGACCACCGATGGTGCCATTATCATTAATTAATGCAATCTTCATAATTCCCTCCTGCATTTCTATTATACGTTGATTTATAAAACACAAGAAAAAACATGCTCCGATAAAATTTAATTTGGAAACGTTTTCGTACTCGTTTGCTCTTTTATTTGATATTAAAACTATGTTACTTTAGGTCTATGGTGTTATTTACTTAAAAAAAACAGTAAATAGCGCCAAATTTTATTTTTAGGAGAGAATTGTCTATGGAATTTCTGAACAAGTTCTTCAAGTTGGAAGAACGCGGCACATCAGTGGCAACAGAGTTTCTGGCAGGTTTAACAACATTCTTAGCGATGTCTTACATCCTAGTTGTTAATGCTGGTATTTTGTCCTCTGAAGGAACAGGCATGGAATTTGACAGAGTCCTCACAGCAACAGCGATTGCTGCGATTGTTGGCTCACTTGTCATGGGACTGTTAGCAAACTTCCCCATTGCTCAAGCTCCTGGAATGGGTCTTAATGCGTTTTTCACGTACGGAGTGATATTTGGTCTCGGGTTCAGCTTCCAACAAGCGTTGGCAGCTGTTTTTGTTTCTGGGGTCTTATTCGTCATCATTTCGCTATCTGGGCTACGTGAAAAAATTATTAACCTCATTCCCAATAACCTAAAGTTTGCGATCGGTGGAGGGATTGGTTTATTCATCGCCTACATTGGACTCGTAAACTCGGGCATGATCAATCTTGCGGGACCCGTTCCTGAATTAGGATCATTTAGTGGACCCGCGTTAATCGCATGGATTGGTTTACTCATCACAGTCGTGCTCTATGTCTTAAAGATTAAAGGGGCAATCTTCTTAGGGATTATCGCAAGTAGTGCAATTGCAGTTATCTTTGGTCAAACACCACTACCAAGTGGATTTGTTTCCCTCCCTGCCGCTCCTTATTTTGGAACCTTCTTAGAAGGATTCGCAGGGCTTGATTACTTAAGCTTTGCCATTGTTGTCTTCTCATTATTATTTGTCGACTTCTTCGATACCGCAGGAACCTTAATTTCTGTGGGTCCTGAAGCAGGACTTCTTGATGAAGATGGCCAACTCAAAAACGTTGGGGCAGCATTAATGTCCGACTCTGTTGCAACCGTTGTTGGTGCCGCTGTCGGAACCTCAAACACGACATCCTACATCGAATCCTTAGCCGGAATCGAAGAAGGTGGACGTACCGGACTAACTGCTGTCTTCACTGCATTGTTCTTCGCAGCCTTCTTATTCTTAACACCACTGTTAAGTGCGATTCCTCAGTTTGCTGCATCTCCTGCATTAATCTTTGTGGGAATCTTAATGGCTGGTCAACTTCGTTTTATCGAATGGGATAATATTGAATACAGCATTCCTGCATTCCTAACAATCCTAGTGATGCCATTATCATATTCGATTGCAAATGGGATTGCCGTTGGATTTATCTTCTACACGCTTGTTCAAGTTCTTCGTGGAAAAGCAGCTAAAGTAGATCCAATTCTCTATGCACTAACATTACTGTTTGTTGTTTATTTCTTTGTATAAAAAAAATTAGCCGCTCAATTGAGCGGCTTTTTTTATGCTTTAAAGTGACAAAGGTCGTCGGAGGTGCCACATGTTTTTTCACTCTCATAGGCACAGTGTCCGTTAATAATAATTTGCATCTTGTTAATATCAAACCCTTCAAAACGGGGATGATTTTGAATCATTTCAAAGATCGAATCATCGTTGATCTCTATAATCGTATTTGAGCGTTGGCACATCGTATGAATGTGCGTATTCGCATCATGTGATTCTTCTTCGATGGCTAAATCAAAGTAGCGTTTACCGTCGATGTGAAGTTCAATGATTAAATCATGATTGAGTAAGAAGTCGATGTTGTTATAGACGGTTGCCAAGTTCGTGTAACCACGTTTTTTTAGTTCCTGGCGAATGTCTTTAAAAGTGAGATGGCGACCACGTAAAATATCTAAGATTTCACGGCGCTGTGGAGTAATTCGTAATCCTTGGGAGCGTAGTTCATTAAAGATCGGTTCAAATAGTTCCATACGAGTCCTCTATAAATAGAGTACCACGTTATTTAGAAATTTCAATCAACCCTCAAAGTTACTATTTACTCTCGGCTAATTCCGATCGTTTCTCCACTAGCGATGGGTTGATTATAAATACTATCATCTGTCACAGGATAAATACGGCAATTGCGG
>CAYTXT010000024.1:0-9486 GCA_964442245.1 uncultured Candidatus Izemoplasmatales bacterium | reverse complement strand
AATTACTTCAAACCATTCAACAACGTCGAAAAGACGTCAATATTTTCCCATCCCAAGATGTGATTCTTCGGGCAATAGATCAAACACCACTGAAAGACGTTAAAGTTGTGATCGTTGGCCAAGACCCGTATCATCAACCCGGCCAAGCTGATGGCTTAGCCTTTTCGTCTAACTCCATTCCTAAAAGCTTACATAATATTTTTAAAGAATTGCAATCGGACCTAGGCATAACCCCGCCTGAGACAGGTAGATTGGATGGATGGGCCAAACAAGGAGTCTTGTTACTAAACCGGATTCTAAGTGTAGAAGAAAATAAACCACTGGCTCACCAAGGCTTAGGCTGGGAAGATATCACCAATGAAGTGATACGACACGTTTCTAATATCAATCCTTTCGTTGTCTTTATCTTATGGGGGTCGTACGCCCAAGAAGTGATTTCGTTGATTGATCCAAGGCATTTGATTCTTTCAAGCCCACACCCTTCCCCCTTAAGTAGTTACCGTGGTTTTTTTGGGTCGAAGCCTTTTTCAAAAGCCAATCAAGCCTTACTCAATCATCAACTACAACCCATTGCTTGGGACCAATTTTCTTGATATAAATGGAATAGTCGAGTAATCAACAAGCGTTAAGTGATGGACCGAGGGACCGGTTCATACGAACTACACCGTAGGCGGTTTGTTGAGGAATCCCTTTTTTTGGTTACTCGGCACATAGGAGAAGACCATGCGAGTAACCACGCGTCAACTTAGTTTTGCTGCGATGTTCGCAGCCCTTAGTTTTATCTTGCGTTTCACAGCGTTTACCACGCTTGAGTACCGTTTTACCTTTGATGATATTGCCCTGCTAGCCGCCGGGATGGTCTTGGGGCCAGTCTTGGGTCTGATTACCGGGTTTGTGGCGGATGTTTTATATTCATTATTGATGGGATTTCCGATAGGAATTTTTACCCTTGCTTCGATGAGTTGGGGGTTAGTCGCGGGTCTACTTTTATACAACAGACCCTTAACACTACCTCGTATCAGTACGGCAGTCTTAATCACTTCCATCGTGGCGTTTCTTATTACAACATTTGCCTTGTTTCAATTATTTAATACAGGAATTTACGCAGGACTTCCTGCTCGTCTGGTAACCCTTGGGGTTAAATGGCCCGTTCAGATTGGTATTTTATTCGTTCTTGCCACGCGAGTCGTTCCGGCATTATCACGCAATCAATAAGCACGACCGATGGGTCGTGCTTTTCATGTAGAGTGATATAATTAGTCCATGAACATCTTATTTATTACCGATACGTGGAAGCCTCATATCAACGGGGTCGTGCGATCGATTGAACATACCGTGGAAGAGTTAGAACACCTTGGTCATCATGTGAAAGTGATTGGCCCTGGTCTTTTTCATACGCTAAATGTGCCAAGGTATCCCGAACTGGATTTGGTCTTTCCTGGGGTGAGTAAACGCAAACTAAGCGAAATCTTGGACGGTTTTGAGCCCGACCACATCCATGTTGCGACCGAAGGGTTTTTAGGGATGAGTGGGAAACGGTATGCGCGGTATTACAATATTCCGATGTCGACAGCGTACCATACGCAGTTTCCGATGTATTTGAAGAAATACTTTTATATTCCAGAGCGATTTACCTTTTCCATCATTCGTCGATTTCATAATCCGTTGTCCAAACCGTATCCGGTGATGGTGTCAACGAACACCATGAAAGAACAACTAGAAAACAAAGGCTTTCGACATATTCAAATTCGAGCGCTGGGCTTTGATGATGCGTTATTTTATCCACGATCACGAACCACCAATCAAAAACCACAATTACTCTTCGCCGGTCGTGTAGCGATTGAAAAGAACATTAAAGCCTTCTTAGAATTATCGGTTCATTCTCGCTACGACCTCGTTGTGGTTGGAGATGGTCCAAAACGCAGTGAGTATGAACGTGAATATCCAAACGTTACTTTTCTTGGCTATAAAGAAAAAGAAGAATTGGCTCAGGTCTTTTCCGATGCCGACTGTTTGGTCTTTCCGTCGTTAACGGACACCTTTGGGATGGTGATTATCGAAGCAATGGCATGTGGAACGCCTGTTGCGGCGTATCCTTCGCCGGGACCGATTGATATTATTATTGAAGGGGTCAACGGAGCGATCGATACTGATTTACTAAAAGCGGTTGAGCGAGCGTTGACGGTTTCAAGACCAACAACAGCCGATCATGCAAAAAGTCATTATAGTTGGAAAGAATCCACCAAACAATTTATTGAGATTATTAGTACGTAACAGGAACCGTTTTCAACGAACGGTGTCCTGTTTTTTTATGGGTAGAAGCGTATAATTGAAGTGGAGGAATCATGAACGAACCCGTTGTATTAATCATTATGGATGGCTACGCCCATGGCAAAGCCTATGAAGGTAACGCCGTCCATTTAGCCAAGAAACCAAACTTGGACCGCTTGGCTAAGACGTATCCTCACACCGAACTTGTCACTTGGGGACTGCGTGTCGGCTTACCTGAAGGTCAAATGGGCAACTCTGAAGTTGGTCATTTAAACATTGGGGCTGGACGTGTGGTGTTTCAAAGTTTATCGAGAATCAATGTCTCGATTCAAGACCAAAGTATTACCCAAACACCTGCATTTTTAGATGCGATTGCGCATGTAAAAAAACACCATTCCAAGCTTCATTTACTTGGACTTTTTAGTGAAGGGGGAGTTCATGCACATATCGATCATTTCAAAGCATTAATTGAATTATCGAACGCTCATGATGTGTCGCCTTATCTCCACTTGCTAACGGACGGACGCGATGTGTCACCGCATCAAGCAAAAACGGATGTTAATGCCTTCCAAGATTATTTACAAACGCAAAAAGCAGAACTTGCCAGTATCATGGGTCGTTTCTTTGCGATGGACCGCGATAACATTTGGGAGCGTACTAAGAAAGCCTATGACAGTCTAACGGCAGGGGTTGTGGATGGCCGAGATGTCCTACAAGTGATTGAAGATTCCTATGCGGCTGGGGTCACTGATGAGTTTATTGACCCAGTAGTCTTAACCGCAGACTCTAGGATTGAAGATAACGATGCGGTCATCTTTATGAACTTTCGCCCAGACCGTGCGATTCAAATTTCAAAAATGTTAACCAATCCCGCATCTGTCCCTGTGACATACAAGCCAGTGGATGTTCATTATGTCTCGATGATGCACTACAGTGAAGATGTGAAAGGTAGCATCGCCTATGAACTTCATGAACCTGTTAATACGTACGGGGAAGTCATTAGTGCGGCTGGAAAACACCAAGTACGAATCGCCGAAACGCAAAAATATCCTCACGTGACCTTCTTTTTTGATGGGGGTCGCGATAAAGAAATTAAAGGTAGTACAAGGATCTTAGTGGATTCACCAAAAATTGAAACCTTTGATTTAATGCCAGAAATGAGTGCATATGAAGTCAAAGATAAAGCGATTGAAGCGTTAAAAAATGGAACCGATACGATGATTTTGAACTTTGCGAATTGCGATATGGTGGGCCATACGGGCTCCATTCCTGCCGCGATTAAATCGGTGGAAGTCGTCGATGAATGTGTTGGCGCGGTGGTGGAAACGGTTCTTTCCCTGGGTGGTGTAGCGCTTGTCACGGCAGACCACGGGAATGCGGATGTGATGTTAACCGAGGACGGCCAACCGATGACAGCCCATACCTTAAATCCAGTCCCCATGATTATTACCAAACAAGGACTTCGTCTACGAGCGAATGGAAGTCTATGTGATATTGCACCGACCATGTTAGAATTACTTGGAATCCCACAGCCGGAAGAAATGACGGGTGTGAGTCTACTACAAAAATAAAAAAGGAGAATAAAAATATGCCATTTATTGCAGATGTTTATGCAAGAGAGGTCCTCGATTCACGCGGTAATCCCACGATTGAAGTGGAAGTGTACACCGAATCTGGCGCCTATGGCCGTGCGATGGTTCCGTCAGGAGCCTCAACCGGTGAACACGAAGCCGTTGAACTTCGTGATGGAGATAAGAAACGTTACTTAGGAAAAGGGGTCTTAAAAGCGGTTGAGAATGTCAACGAAGTGATTGCCCCAGAAATTATTGGTCTTGATGTCACGCAACAAGCGTATATCGATCAATTGATGATTGATTTAGATGGAACCCCAAATAAAGCAAAACTCGGTGCAAATGCGATCCTCGGTGTTTCGATGGCGGTGGCTCGTGCAGCGGCTGATTTCAGTGGATTACCCCTTTATTTGTACTTGGGTGGATTTAATGCCAAAGAACTACCTGTTCCAATGATGAATATCATTAACGGGGGGTCTCATGCTGATAATAATGTCGACTTCCAAGAGTTTATGATTATGCCGGTTGGTTTTGAAACCTTTAGTGAAGCTTTACGTTGTGGTGCTGAAGTCTTCCATAGCTTGAAAAAAGTACTCTCCAGCAAAGGCTATAACACCGCAGTGGGCGATGAAGGTGGATTTGCTCCCAACTTAAAATCAAATGAAGAAGCGGTCACTGTTATTTTAGAAGCCATTGAAGCCGCAGGCTACAAACCAGGCAGCCAAGTCAAATTAGCGATGGATGTGGCATCTAGCGAATTCTATAACAAACAAACCGGCAAATATGTCCTAGCCGGCGAAGGTGGAAAAGAATTAACGAGCAAAGAACTCGTCGCCTTCTATAAAGACTTAGTCACGAAGTATCCAATCGTATCCATCGAAGATGGTTTGGATGAAAACGACTGGGATGGCTGGAAGATGATGACCGATGAATTGGGTTCATTAGTTCAGCTAGTGGGCGATGATTTCTTCGTGACCAATACGGAACGCTTAAGCAAAGGGATCGAAAAAGGAATTGCGAACTCCATTTTAATTAAAGTGAACCAAATCGGAACCTTAACCGAAACATTCAATGCCGTGGAAATGGCAAAACGTGCTGGATACACCTCGGTGTTATCTCACCGTTCGGGGGAAACCGAAGATTCCACGATTGCTGACATTGCTGTGGCAACCAACTGTGGTCAAATTAAAACGGGGTCCCTATCTCGTACCGACCGTATAGCAAAATACAATCAACTCTTACGCATTGAAGATGAACTCGGAACGACTGCGGTCTTCCGTGGTGCAAAGACCTTTTATAACTTAAAGAAATAACAAAATGACGCCACATGAGTGGCGTCTTTTTTTATGCTATAATTACTTTTGTTACGGTGGAAAGATGGAATTATTCTTACTAATTTTACAATACTTAGGCCTTGCCCTTGTGGTTGTTTTTGCTGCTCAAGTGGAAGGGAACATTGTTGATGAACTTGACAAACGAACCAAGCTTTCTGCTGCATTACTTGGTGGAGTATTACTGGCAGCGATTACGTCAATTCCTGAGTTCATTACCTCGATTACAGCGACTGTCTTTCTTGGTCAACCAGGCTTAGCGTTTGGTAACATTTTCGGCTCTAATTTCTTTAACCTTGTGATCTTAGCCGTGATGGATTTAATCTTTATTCGTAAAGTGGTATATACCCAAATTAAATCGATGAATAAGGCGATTAACTTTGTAAACATTACCTACTTTATCGTCTTATTACCGTTTGTATTAGGCATCTTTGCGAGTGCCAATGCGTTTGGTGGACTCGCAAACAATCAATTGTTCCGTATCGTCTTAAACTCGTCGATTGTCGGACTAAGTATTATGTCGATTGCGATCTTGGTCATTTACTTCTTAAGTGTTCGTTCGCTTTCAGCACCTGATGATGAAGAAGAGGATGAACAAGACGAAGTAAGTCGTTATTCTAAATACTCGATTCCACAGTTAGCAGGATTATTTGTTTTCTTTAGTATCGTGCTTATCACCGGTGCATACTTCTTAACCGGTGTGACCAATAACATTGCGATTTCTACCGGACTCAACGCTTCGTTTGTAGGGGCATTATTTCTTGGGGTAGCAACCTCGCTACCAGAGTTAGCCAGTGTTTATACGCTTTTTAAACTCGGTAATTATGAAGCGGCAGCCGGTGGAATTATTGGATCGAACATGTTTAACTTTACGATCATTGCAGTGGTCGACATCTTTGTTACAACCAACATCATTACCTTGATTACCGAAGACCCATTGGTATCAACCAATGCATTAACGCTACTGGTCTTAGGTTTGATAAATAGCATTATTTTACTTCTCGCCTTGCAGCGAAAGGTTCGAAAAACAACGAGTATTTTCTACTCCGTTCCGTCGATCTTAATTATTAGTAATTATGTGTTATATCTCTTCTTATCGTTTGTTTGATTTATTTAGCAATCCCACGTATAATAAGCGTGCTGAAATTCCCCAAAGGAGCGAATACCAATGGCATTTACATGGGCAGATATATTATTAATTATTGTCTCAATTATATTAATCAGTTTGGTTGTGGTGCAAGGAACCAAAGATGATATCGCACAAGCATTTAGTGGAGAAAAGAGTGAACTGTTCTCCAATAAAAAAGAGCGAGGCTTTGAACTTTGGATGAGCCGAGTGACGTATGCAACAACAGGGCTATTCCTGCTATTAGCATTCATTGCAGCGTTCGTTGTCGACCGAGGACTTTTATCCTAACATCCGCACCGGAAAGGTGCGGTTTTTATTATGAATAAAAAACTCTACGATTACATTGATCAATTTAAAAGTGCAGATGAGCTTAAAGCGAAGTTTATTTCGTCTGCCATGGATTATAAAGCCTTATTCAAGGATTTAAATGAACTGGAAGAACTCGGATTAATTACCCAAATCCACCGGGGCTATGACCGGGTGGAAAATCAAAACATTCACCGCGGAACATTAAGTCTAACCTCCAAAGGGTATGGCTTTGTCTATATTGAAGCGATTGATGATGAAGTGTTTATTCCGGAAAAAGAACTTCATTCTTCCTTAGACCAGGATGAAATCGTGGTCCAACTTATTGTTGAACATGATGCGAGGATCTCCGCTAAGTTTGTAAAGACGTTAAAACGACCGTCTCCCTATGTCGTGGGAACCGTGCGTGGCGCTTTTGTCTATCCCGATATCCAAACGATTCGTAAAGTCAAAATTACCGACCCCCAAAAACAACAAGATAACACCAAAGTGGTGGTAATGATTACCAATGTGTATCAACACCGCTTTGAAGGCAAAGTGATTGAAGTCTTGGGGGATGCCAATGCTCCAGGAATGGACATTACGAGTTATATTGTGTCACACCGTTTTAGTCTCAATTTTCCGGATGAAGTCGAAGCCCAAGCAAATGCGTTAACGATGAAAGAGGACGCTCGAACGGATGAGCGTCATTTACCGTATGTCACAATTGATGGTGTCGACGCGAAAGACTTTGATGACGCTGTGTATGTCGAACCTCATCAAGATGGCTATCTCATCTATGTGGCGATTGCGGATGTTGGGTACTTTGTAACCGAAGACAGTGTGATTGACCAAGAAGCCTATAAACGAGGAACTTCGTTGTACGTCACGGACCGTGTGGTACCGATGTTACCAGAAGCCTTATCGAATGAATTATGTAGTTTAAAACCTCATGTTGATCGTTATGCGATGACCGCGAAAATGCAGCTCAATTCTCAAGGACATCTGATCTCGGCTGATATTTATCCAAGTTTGATTCAATCATCCAGACGCTTAACGTATATGGAAGTGAACCAGTATCTTCAAGAACACATCTCGCTCGATGATGAGTCCGTAGAAACGCATGTTCGTTTATTAAAAGAAGTGGCGGACTTACGCCATCAAATAAGGTATAACCGCGGGGCATTATTTTTTGATACGAAAGAACATAAGGTCCAAATCAATAGTGCAGGTAAAGCGATTGAAGTGGTTAAAATTCAGCGTGGCCCTGGTGAAGAGTTAATTGAAGAGTTAATGCTTTTAGCGAATGAAACGGTCGCCGAGTATGTAACAAAAAAAGGTTTTCCAATGGTGTACCGTACTCATGCAGACCCAGAACCCGAACGTTTGTTTAGTTTAATCAAGTTTATTCGCATGCGCGGCATTGGCATCAAAGCCACGCCAGAAAAAGTCGAAGTCCAAGAATTGCAACGTGTCATTGAACAAATCAAAGACACACCAACCGCTGAACCGATTACGAACTTAATGATTCGCTCGATGGCGAAAGCAAAATATGAAGCGAAACTGCATAAGCATTACGGCTTAGGCAGTGCTTGTTATACCCACTTTACATCACCTATACGTAGGTATCCCGATTTGGTCGTACACCGACTGCTTCGTAAATTATGGGCGAAACCAAAACTTTCACCGGAAGAACGCGAAAAATTACAATCCTGGCTCGAGAACGCGATGAGTCATTCGTCGAAAAAAGAACGGGATGCGATTGGCTGTGAGCGAGATGTCACACAAATGAAAATGGCGGAATATATGATGGGTCATATCGGCCATCATTTTACGGGCGTTATTTCAGGTGTTACCAACTTTGGTTTCTTTGTCGAACTCGACAATGGGGTCGAAGGGTTGGTCCGTAAAGAAGACCTCAAAGATGATACATACCGCTACGACAGTGAACGTTATATGCTGCTCGGACGCCGCACCCATAAGGTGTATACTATTGGTGATACGGTCAAAGTCACCTGTATCAATGCGTCAAAACAAGAAGCAAAGATTGATTTTGTCTTACGCACGAAAGGATCCCCAACGCATGCCAAAGCATGGCGAAAACGTCGTCGCAAGAAATAAAAAAGCGCTGCACGATTACTTCATTGAAGAAACATTCGAAGCAGGGCTGGTTTTGCGTGGGACCGAAATTAAAAGCATTCGTCAAGGAAACGTCCAGTTAAAAGAGTCCTATGCACGGGTTCGTGACGGGGAATGTTATATTATCGGGATGCACATCTCTCCCTTTGATCAAGGCAATATTCACAACCATGACCCGCTTCGGGATAAAAAAGTGTTGTTACACAAGCAACAAATCCGTAAAATAGAAGCACGCTTGCAAAAAGAAGGGGTCACATTAGTCCCTCTATCAATCAAACTCGTGAATGGGTTTGCCAAATGCGATTTAGGCATCGCCAAAGGAAAACAAGTTCATGATAAGCGTCAAGACTTAAAAGAAAAGCAAGCGAAACGAGAAATGGCGTCGGCCTTAAAACGAAACTATTAGGGGTTGTTACGGATTCGACAGAGTCGTTGGACCAGTAGTAGCATGTCTAGGTTGCGCTAGTCAAAACGCCGAGGATTCCATAACTGGAAACCAAAACTTAAATCCTGTTTTCGCTTAATATAACCTAGCGAGACACGATCCTTCCCCCACGCCTATAAGGGAAGTCGATCGAAGCCCATAGGCTAGGGGCACAAGGTGCCGCCTGAACGTTGGGCCCCGAATTGAATCAGGATCGCCGTATTCGTTGGTCGTTTGTCCCCGAGGATATGGTTAAATTAATGGATAAACTAAACATGTAGAAGCTGCTGTAAAGATACCTTTGGACGTGGGTTCGACTCCCACCAACTCCACCAT
>CAYTXT010000023.1:0-10482 GCA_964442245.1 uncultured Candidatus Izemoplasmatales bacterium | reverse complement strand
CGCGTTTCTATTTCGTATACTTCTGCAACCAGTGCTGATTATTATAAAGTTTACGTAAATGGAGAAGAAGTCCCAATTGTTGAATCAGGAGTTGGTAATGTCAAGGTTGACATCAATACCATTCAATTTGGCGACATCGAAAATGAATATGAGCTCCGTGCGTATACAAACGAAGGAAACTTCGTTACTTACGCGAAACGTTTTCACATAACAGAGGATTTGGTTCGTCCTTATGCAACGATCAATTACACGTATAGTACTGATACCTCTATCACATATAACTCGACACTCATAGATTCTAATAATCTACTAACTAGTGTGAATGCAGTTCTTTATTTAAACGGCGTTGAGGTTTCTCGACAAGCCATCACAACTGGTACATCGACCAGTACTTTCAATAATTTAACTGCCAATCGTTCAAATTATCAGATTAAGATACAAGGGGCTTACCGATTTGAAGGTGTAAATTCTCCAAGCACAACGATATTAAATTCGTCAACGGTTTATAACATCGAAACATTACGAACTGCGCCAGACCTCAAAGTAGTGATAGACGATTATACTGTTGATCAAGATAGTATTTCGATTGATATTACGAGTACAAAACGCACGACATCTGATTTTGACTATGAAGTCAAAGTGTACAACTCAGGTGTTCTTGTAGCAACAACTCCAACTACAGATGTCATTGAGAATGATACCGAGACTTTGACTCAGGAAGATACTGCCTTCTTAAGAGGCTTAAGTAATGGTGTGTTCTACCAAGCACGCATTTTAGATGGATCGACAGTTGTCGGAACGTTAAATTTTAGAACATTAAAGGATATTCCTACTGCGAATTTAGAGACTACAGCCATCTTTGGTCAGTCGCTATCTCTTCGATTAACCCTTACTGATCCTGACAGTGCAATAACATCTTCGAGCAAAGCGCGAATAAAAATATTTGAAGAGGGAACTCTCATTCAAATTATTGATGATATCGCAACAGTTGGTGTATCAACAAGAGACATTACGAATTTAGACTTTGACACAGAATACGTTATTAAGGTTTATTCAGATCACCGCATCGCTAATGATTTTAATGTCTTGAATGACTTGTTATTTGAGGGAACATTTAAAACTGGAAAACAAGCTCCTACAGGATCAATCACGTGGACAGAGTTGTTTGATATCACTGAGGATTCTATAACATTTGATGTAAGCTTGGAAGACCCGTTTGTAACGTTGATTGAAAGTAAAGTTCAATTATTCTCAGACGGGGTTGCGGTAGGAGAACCTATTGCGATTAACCGTGGTAGATTTAGTAATTTGGTTTTCGACAATCTACAGTCAAATACTGATTATGTCATCGTTATTCAAGTTAAATATGACTTGAATGATGGTCGCGGTGTCGTTGTGAAAGAAAGCTTCCTTGATGGATTTGTGAATACATTCTATCGAAGCGAGGAATTTACAACATATAAACAAAAACCTACGGCTAACGTAGTGTCAAGTGGTGTAACGAATAAGAGTGTAAGTATTAGAATTGATATCGACGACCCGGATGATACGTTCTCGGCAGGGGTTATCAAATTGTTTGATCCAAACATTACTGCGCCTGTTGCTACTAGAGTTGCAACCTTGCAAGCAGAGACATTCGTCTTCGATAATCTAGATGCTAATAAAAACTACCGTATTGTAGTAGAAGCAGACTTTAATGTTAATGACGGACGTGGTCTAAGAACAAGACAACAAATATTAGACACCACGATACCAACAGACCCTAACATTGGGGCAACATTGAGTGCACCAGTCGTCTCATCAACTGCCATTCGACAAACTGTAAATGTAACTAATTACACAACAAATAACGTTATAGCTCGATTGTTAAGAGGAACAACACAAGTTGGTGAAAATTTATTATTGGCGACCGGATCCAACTCACTGGTATTTGATCAATTAGACCCACTAACGATATATGAGTTGGTTGTTGAATATACGAGTGGTACAACGATCCAGTTAACGAATCGTACGATTCAGACATTACGTTTAGATCCTCTTACTGTTCCTACCATTACATTAAGTCGTGTTGACATAGCAAGTGGAACCATTTCATTTAGCGCAGTAGTGAGTGATGAAGACGCTGCTATCACAGATTTGATTACCATCAATATTTGTAATACCGAAGTTGAGTCTTGTACAACAATCCAGCGTTCAGCAGTTCAAATTGAAGAAGGTATCGTTTATGAGATAGCTGAACCGGGTCAATATACAGTTAACCTAACAGCTCCTTATGATATTTTGACCGCAACAGGAACTGCTAGCTCAGAAGTTCGAGTGATTAGTATTGTTCTAGAAGAACCAGAACCAACACCTGAACCAGAGCCGACTCCAGAACCAGAGCCGGAACCAGAACCGACTCCTGAACCAGAGCCAACACCTGAACCAGAGCCATCTGGAATGGGTCTAGGTGGTTGGATTCTAACCTTAGCTGGTGTCGGAGTTGCAGGATTCATTGGTGTATTTATTTACAGCTTTAGAAGTGTATATTTACGATAAAAAAACAAGGCTAAATGCCTTGTTTTTGTTTGTTGTATTTGGAATGAATCCATCGTCCTATTAGGGTGGAAAGAATGGATACAGGAATTAATGGTATAAGTGCTAGTATCATGAATATCACATACCACGCCGTATCAGATACCCCAAACCGGAAGTAACTATATATTAAGAAGAGGATTCCACTTAGAATTAGTAATCCTGTGAGTAGAAAAGAGCCCCATCGTTTCCAACTTTCAGCAGCTGTTAAAACAATCAGAGTAGCAACAATCATAATTATGATTGGCGTAAATTCTCTCATTAATGTTTCCTCCAATAAGATAATATAATAAAGTTTCATTTGCTCCAAGTTACGAAGCGGGATTGTTATCTTGACTACAGAGATACCGCTTGATAAGATAGTAAAGCGCCTTTAAACGAAAGCGTAGACAGCGCGGAGTAGAGCAGTCTGGTAGCTCGTCGGGCTCATAACCCGGAGGTCGGAGGTTCAAATCCTCCCTCCGCAACCAATTGGGTCCGGTAGTGTAGTGGTTAACATGCCAGTCTGTCACACTGGAGATCGCGGGTTCAAGTCCCGTCCGGACCGCCATTTATTGATGGCTTCGTAGCTCAGTCGGTAGAGCAACGGATTGAAAATCCGTGTGTCGCTGGTTCGATTCCGGCCGAAGCCACCACCTTGATAATAAGACCGAAAGGTCTTTTTTTTATCGCTGCAAATCGTGATACATTAATGACAGGATTAATGAAAGTTCGTCGATGAATATAATATGAAAGTTCCTATCGAAATTTATGCACAAATTGTTGAACGGGTTCAACGAGATCAGGCTTTTGCGCGAACACTAAAAAACTCTAAAGGATACTCGGATGAAATGCGGAGTATCCATGAAGAGAATGCTCGTTTTTTAGAGGAAGTCCTAGAGACCATTTCCTTGGACGATCTCATGGCTTCTCCCAAAGATATTGCTGATGGAGTATTTTTGATCATTCAACATGCGATCAGCATGCCTAGTTTCATGAAGAAAATGCACCACTTACTAAGACAAGTTTCTCGTCCTAATCCAGTTTATATTGCATATTTAGAGGACCGAATTCGAAGTTTTGAACGACAGCCACAACTATATGGAACACAGTATGATTATAATGAGCAAGGTCGAATGATAATGTATTGGTCTGATGGTGACTTAGCAACCATTAATCAACGTCGAAAGGGCATTGGTTTGTCTTCGGTGGAAGAAAATGAGCAACGCTTTATTCATCAACCTCAACTATCATTGAACGAGGCCAGAAAATATATAAAAGACCAACATGAATGGTTGGTTAAAACCGGATGGTGCAGTGAAGAAGACATTAAACGTTATGAGAGGAGGAACACTTAATGGCAACATTTCAACCTAGTACGACGAATGCACGTTATTTCTTTCAATTATTTAGTGGCTCCCTTGTTCCTCGACCGATTGCTTGGATTACGACGGTGAACGAAGACGGAACAATCAACCTTGCACCCTATAGTTTTTTCGGGGGTGTCAATACAAGACCACCAATGGTAATGGTCTCCATTGGACGACATGAAGGACAGTTAAAGCACACAGGTCAAAATATCTCTCGAACCAACGAATGCGTGATTCATATTCCTAGTGAGCAACATATCGATGCCGTGAATAAATCCGCTTATAAATTTGAGACGAATTTGAGTGAAGTTGAGGTACTAGACCTTCCAACCATACCCAGTGATGTTGTGGCTACCCCGAGTCTTGAAGGGACGCTTGTTCGAATTGAATGCAGGCTGAATAAGGTTGTTGATCTTCCAACGAATGATATGTTTGTCCTTGATGTGGTCAATTTGGTGATTGATGACTCCATCCTTAAAGACGGGATTGTGGATATTAAGGCACTAAATCCTGTGTCACGAATTGGTGGCAATTTTTACACTCTAGTGGGTGATGTGGTTCAAAAACCACATCCAGACAATGAGTTTAAGCGATAATCTTGCATTAAATTCAAGTTTTAACCTATAATAAACTACAACTAAATAATTCTTCGGGGCAGGGTGAAATTCCCGATCGACGGTAAAGTCCGTGAGCGCAAGCTGAGTAGGTGCAATTCCTACACCGACAGTATAGTCTGGATAAAAAGAAGAAAATGCCATCTTTTTTGATGTCTTTTTTGCCCCGGTTAGAAACGGGGTTTTCTTATGGATCACAAACTATATATGCAGCGTGCACTAGACCTTGCAAAACAAGGATTAGGCTTTGTTCATCCAAACCCATTGGTTGGGGCTGTTATTGTTAAAAATGGCCAAATTATTGGTGAGGGGTTTCATGAAGTATATGGTGGCCCACACGCTGAGATTAATGCGTTTCAAAACGCAACTGAGGATGTGGCAGGGGCAACGATGTATGTTACGTTAGAACCTTGTTCTCATCATGGGAAAACGCCGCCTTGTGCTGATGCGATCATTGCCAAAGGAATTAAAGAAGTGATTGTTGCGATGCAAGATCCAAATCCATTAGTAAGTGGCCGAGGAATTGAACGGATGCGAGATGCTGGTATTCATGTTCAAACCGGGGTCTTAAAGAAACAAGCAAAAGACCTCAATCAACGATTCTTACATTTCATCCAAACAAAGCGTCCATACGTCATTGTGAAATCTGCGATTAGTAAAAATTACAAAGTCACAAGTGCAAGTGGGCCGTGGGTCACTGGTGAAGAATCAAGGAAACAAGTTCATGAGATGAGACGTCGTGCCAAAGCAGTGTTGGTTGGCGTCGGTACCGTTTTAGCCGACGACCCCATGCTTACCGTTCGTCATGGAGATACATCAATTCAGCCGATACGAATTATATTAGATTCTAAAGGTCAAACACCACTCGAGTCTAAACTAGTTCAGAGTGCAAGCGAAGTTCCAACGTGGATTTACTGTGTTCAAGGCGTCAATTCAGGTTGGAAAGATCAAATGACCATGAAGGGTGTAAACATCATTGAGTTGTCGAATCTATCCCCTCGTTTATCGCTCGACCAAGTATTTGAGGATTTGGGTCAACGTAACATTGATGAAGTATTGATTGAACCAGGCCCTCGATTATTAGAATCACTACTGAAAGAAAAACAACTTCACGAGTGGGTAGTCTTCCAAAGCTCTGTGACACAAGAAGAATCTGAGTTATCATTCTTACCTTTTAGCTATACCATTACAAAAAACCATATTGTGATCGATGAACAACAAGTAGGAAACGACACAAGAACAACATATGTACCCAAGGAGGATCTTTAATGTTTACCGGAATTATCGAAGAAATAGGAAAAATTAACAAGATTCAACATGGCCCCAAAAGTGCTGTGATTGAAGTTCAAGCAAACACCGTTCTTCAAGGAACAAAACTGGGCGATAGTATTTCAACAAACGGCGCGTGCTTAACCGTTATCGAGCTCACTGATTCGATCTTTAAAGTAGAAGCGATGAACGAAACCTTAGAACGAACAAACTTAGGGGAGTTAACCGTAGGGTCTCGTGTGAATCTAGAACGAGCTATGCAACTTGGGGAACGTCTTGGGGGACATATGGTTTCCGGCCATATTGATGGCACAGGACGAATTGTCTCCATGAGGCAAGATGACATTGCTTGGTGGGTAGAGATTACCTGTGAGGCCAACCTCATGCGTTACATCATAGAAAAAGGAAGTATTGCGATTGATGGCATTAGCTTGACCGTAGCAAAAGTTCATCCAACCTCCTTTGAAGTCTCGATTATTCCTCATACAAAGGATCACACCACGTTACTCAGTAAATCAATTAATGACCTCGTCAACCTAGAAAACGATTTGGTCGGCAAATACATTGAACAATTCACCATGGGCACCGTCCAATCGATGAGTTTAGATGACTTGTCGAAGAAAGGATATTAATATGCCGTTCTCGACAATAGAAGAAGCAATTAACGCCATCAAAGCCGGTAAAATGGTCGTCGTTGTGGATGACGAAGACCGAGAAAACGAAGGCGATTTATTAATGGCCGCCGAAAAAGTGACTCCCGAAGCGATTACGTTTATGGCAAGTCATGGCCGAGGACTCATCTGTTTACCGATGGAGGAATCTAGAGCAAAAACTTTAGGTCTACATCCGATGGTCCAAGAGAATACGGATTTGTTTTATACCAACTTCACGGAGTCGATTGACTCTGTTGACGCAACGACAGGGATTTCAGCCAAAGAACGAGCAAATACTATTCTTGCAACCACGAAAGTGGATGCAAAACCAACATCATTTCGTAAACCGGGACACATCTTCCCACTCGTTGCGAAAGAAGGTGGTGTCTTAAAACGTGCAGGACATACTGAAGCAGCGGTTGATCTAGCACGACTTGCTGGACTTGCGCCTATGGGCGTTATTTGTGAAATCATGAATGATGATGGATCGATGGCTCGCGTCCCGGACTTAGAAAAGTATGTAAAACAACATGATTTGGTCTTTATTACCATTGCGGACTTAATTGCCTACCGCTTGGAACATGACCCCAATGTTGTAAAGGCATCCGAAGCAGACTTACCCACAAGCCATGGTGATTTTAAAATTATGGCGTTTGAAAATACGCAAACGAAAGAACACCATGTGGCCCTAGTAATGGGAGATATCTCACCAAGCGATGAAGTCTTGGTCCGTGTCCACTCCGAATGTTTGACCGGAGATGTGTTAGGAAGTAAACGCTGTGATTGCGGGGAACAACTTCATAATGCAATGGATAAAATTAAGCAAGAAGGCAAAGGGGTCTTACTGTATATGCGACAAGAGGGTCGTGGGATCGGCTTAATCAATAAGATTAAGGCGTATGCACTCCAAGACCAAGGGATGGATACGGTGGAAGCAAATGAAGCGTTAGGCTTTCCTGCTGATTTACGCGATTATGGAACCGGTGCCCAAATGCTTCGTCAACTCGGTGTTCAAAAGATTAAACTGATGACGAATAACCCTAGAAAGATTAGTGGATTATCTGGCTTTGGCTTAGAAGTCACAGAGCGTGTTCCCATTCAAATGAATCACAATGAACGTAACGAACAATACCTTAGAACAAAAAAACAAAAATTAGGACATTTATTACAAATGGAGGAAAGAAAATGAATGTTACACCAGCGTCTTTAGTAGCAACTGGATTAAAATTTCATATCGTTGTCGGTCGTTTTAATGAAATGATCAGCAAGCAATTACTCGAAGGTGCGATTGATGGAATCGTTCGTCACGGTGGTAAAGAATCAGATATTACTGTCACGTGGGTACCGGGCGCCTATGAAATTCCCCTTGTCGCCCAAACTGTTGCGGCAAAAAAACAAGTCGATGCGGTCATCACCTTAGGTGCTGTCATTCGTGGTGCAACCCCGCACTTTGAGTATGTCTCTGGACAAGCGGCACGCGGAGTCGGTGATGCTTCGATTAAAACTGGCATCCCAGTAATCTTCGGTGTATTAACGGTCAACACGATTGAACAAGCGATTGAGAGAGCAGGAACTAAGGCTGGAAACAATGGATATAGTGCTGCAGTCACTGCGATTGAAATGGCGAACTTAATGAAACAACTATAAAAAGGACACATGTCCTTTTTTTATTGTTTATACTAGGAACAGAGGTAATTAATTATGATTCAACGCATCCTATCATGGTTTGATCAACAATTTGCTCCTTACTTAGAGCTCATCGCAATGGTTGGTGGATTGATGACGATACTAATTTCCATGACTGTCTTCTTGTTAATTGTATTTGTCCCAGAAGCTAGTTTTGATATGCCTTTAGCGGTAGTCCTGCTTCCAGGATTTATTGGCTTTTTAGGAGTTTCATTACTTATGTTGCTACGCTTAGGTCGACTTCTTTCAAAAGAGAGCGAATAATATGGATATCTATATTTATAACGCGGGTCCGTTATTTACCGAAGCGGATCAAAAACAACGTCGTCTCGAAGGTCAACGATTACGAGATGTAGTCAAAGACCAAGGCTTTGTTGCAAATCCTATCGAATTGCCATTTGCTACAAATGTAGCAATACAGTCGAAAGAAATCTTTCTTAAAGATACATCTCATATTGATCAAGCAAATGTGTTTTTCTTTGACTTGGCCGGGAATGACTCTGGCACATTGGTTGAACTAGGAATGGCCATTGAGAAACTACGTCAAGGAAAGTCTCTTTCGATCTATCCTATCTTTAGTGACTTACGACTACTGCGAAATCAGGCTTCTGGGGTAGAGAGTCCAGTTGGATTCAATTCATTCGTGGTAGGTAGTTTAACCGCACATGATATTGAAATTTTTGATTCCTTTGAATCAGCATATCAACGTTTTTTACGGGACTTCAATTTGCAATAAGTTGAATCTACAAAAGTTGATTCACTTATGGTAATCTAATAATACCCGCAAAAAATGTAGGTGTAGTTTAGTGGTAAAACGACGCCTTGCCAAGGCGTAGTCGGGGGTTCAATTCCCCTCACCTGCTCCAAAACAGATTAGATGGTTTGATACTATTGTATCGAACCATTTTTAAAGAGTAGTCGTAAATCACTCTAAATAAGTGACATGGAGTAGTTAGGTCTTAAATACATGTGGATGTAAAAGAAGCGTATCATGCATACATGAACAAAATTGGTGATCGAAAAGCACTCTATGCGAAAGTCGTTACTACATATAAGATTACCTCAGCTCTTTATCCTGGAAGTCACATTGATATTACCCCTTCGTTATTAATCCCTAGGGTCATATATGTAGATAATTATAGAGGGGCGATTAAGTTTTTCGAGAACATGGATGAAATTAGTCAACTGATTCAAGCAAACAAAGATTACTCTGATGAGCCTGAGATTCAATTCATTGGAACGGATTATACGAATACCATTAATATTGATGCTGTTGACATGCTGATTTCTCAATATGCTGGTTTTGTCGGTCAGGCAACAAAGCGATACCTTAAAAAAGGGGGTATACTCCTTTGTAACGATAGTCACGGCGACGCAACCTTGGCTTATTTAGATCATGATTATGAATTTATCGCCATTGTTACAAGTAAAAATGAAATTATAACCGAAAATTTAGAAACATACTTTATAACTGGCAAAGACCAAGAAATTGACAGAAAAAAGGTGCTTCTTGAAATGAAACCTGCAAAATATAAGAAGGAAGCATATAATTACATTTTTAGACTAAAATAACGATAAATAATTAAGTAATATTGTGATGCCTGAAGCGCTAACAATTATCTGACCAAGTTTAGATGTCGTTAAATAATTCATTATTACTTCTTATCTTCTTTACATAAGGAAACAAATCAGTAAAATATGAATAATCGTATATTTTCCCTAAGAGGAGGGAAAGTCTCTACCCTGCGGCCTCAGAATCGCGGGACTACGAGGACTTTTCCCAACCCAGAATGGGGAAAGTCTTTTTTTTGGGCAATCTAGCCCGATACAGTATGTGGCTGTGATACCCTACAACTACAGGATACCAAGATAAAATCATGAGTTATCAATCAATTTCAGCTAAACTTTTTGCGAGTGTATCTCCGGTTCCGGTTGCAGCGCCAATGATGGTTGTTTTTAATCAAGATGTAGTCGATACATTTGGCTTACCGAACTATTCAATGGATGAGTGGACCGCGATTCTTAGTGGAAACACATCGTATCCAAATCAAACTCCTTTTGCGATGGCCTATGCAGGTCATCAATTCGGGCGTTTTACGATGCTTGGCGATGGTCGTGCGCATGTAGTTGCTGAAATTGAACAACACCAATCTATTATTGATCTGCAGTTAAAAGGCTCTGGAATAACACCCTTTTCCCGAGGTGGAGACGGTCGTGCTGTCCTTGGTCCGATGCTGCGTGAATACATCATTTCAGAAGCGATGCACGCATTGGGTGTTCCGACAACACGAAGCTTGGGCGTTGTCTCTACCGGTGAGATTGTTTACCGCGACACAC
>CAYTXT010000022.1:0-11288 GCA_964442245.1 uncultured Candidatus Izemoplasmatales bacterium | reverse complement strand
GCAAGACCAACCACAAGGGCAATCGCTGCACTAACTAATCCACGTAACCCGTCAAAGCCTGCCAGTTCAGCAACAACAACGGAGGCAATTAAATGAGCGAGTAGTACGCCTTGAAACCAGCGCATGATATGTCTGGTTTTTTGTGATTGATAACGGTACGGTGCTTTACGAAGAGCCATTATTCTACTCCTCTCGCAACGCGTCGTTTCGCACGACGTTGCCATTCTAAGACGTTAATCTCGGATGGACAAACATAACTACACAAACCACATTCGACACATTGGTCGACTTTATAATCATAAATACGGTCTTCAACTTCACGGATTTCAGCATCCATGATGTTTTGTGGCAAGATGCCGACCGGACAAGCATCATTACATAAGCCACATTTAATACAAACATCTTCCGTGATGACGTTTTTTGTCACCCCGATATCAAACGCTTGATCGGATACTACAAATTGATCGGTTTTATATGGAGAGCCATATAAGACACTTCCACTAAACCATTGGTCTGTTGAATCTGCTGTTTTGTTTAGTTGTCCCAGAACATCCGAGATGGACGTTCCGATCGGGACATCAATCATTGTAAAATCATCATCATTCAATAAATGAACTTCAACTTGTGTATATGGCATTCCCTCTTCCACTGCATCGTAGACTGCTTTTGCCACACTTGACGTGGTAAATAACAATCCAATTTCAAGAGGATTAAACGGGACTTTTTGTTTCGCAATGGCTTTTAACGCTTGGTATTCCCATGCCTTATGCGCCACAGGTTTCACCCATTGAACGCTAAGTCCATCTTGTTCTGCTAATGATTTCAGGGCTTGTTGGTTGGTCACAATCGTAACCGGAGCATCACTGGCTTGTCCAAGGAGTGCAGCACCTGCAATAATTTTTGGATACGCATCTTCTAAGACTGCGGCAGATTCTTTCGTAAACGCTTGGTTTTGATAGACCGCATTAATGACAACTTGTTTAATCGATTCATCAAATGCGAGTGGGGTTTGCATCCCGTTTTGGTACTGTCCACCAATTCCCATCTTTGTAATGTGATCACGCAGTTCTTTCGCAGAACGACGTGTAAGTTTACTGCGTTCAACACGCTGAAATTCATAGTCGTTTTCAATCACAGCATGGTCCATCTGAATCCCATTAATGATTTCCATGCTTTTAATTTCTTTTACAGTTCCACTAATGCTCGCAAAAACAGGAATCTTTAGATCCGCGGCATATCGGTGTGCAATCGGCTGACCAACTTTCACACTGTCCCCGATGTTAACCAACAAATCGTAATACTTCGTGGTTGGGTTATGTAGGGGAATATTAACCTTACTCGGTTTGGTCCATGTCATTTTAGGCATTGTACTTACTTCCTTGTAAATGGTTTCTTCGAGAAGCTGGTTGCAAATAGTTTTCTCGATTCAGGGCTTCCTGGTTCTTGGATGAGACGTGGATAAATAGGGTGAGGTGAGACTTCGCTTGGCGCCACGGCTTTTAAATAGCCTGCAGTTCGCATTCGAGCAACATTCCACCCAAATAGGAAATCTTCACTAACGATCGGTTGTCCACCCCCATTGATTAAACCACCAAACATGTCATGAAACTCAACGATGTCATAGGTCTTTTTCATGGTCGGTAAGTTCTTGAAGAAGGTCGACATTGCACGACCCCCATGAACGACAGCAACGCGGAAGGTTTTCTTCCCAATTTTCACTTGCGTATCTACAATGTCATCTTCAAATTTATGAAGGGTCGACAAGTTGAATGTGATTGGCGATTGTTCCATCTTAGCTAGCTCATGAAACGTCGCATATAATTCGCCACCAACGACTCCGTAAAGCGAGCCATTTGAAGCAGGTTGTACCCCATCGGATACCGGTAAACGTTTAAAGCGCCATGGTTGTTTTTGCACCATACGTGATAATTCACGTGTGGTTAATGAAGCATCCACGAGTCCTTGATGTTCGCTTCGAGAAATCTCATATTTTGCAGCGGTTGAAGGAGTAATCGTCACAATATAAAGCTTCTTCGGCTGATCGTATTCTTCTCGCAGCATGGCTGCATTCATCAAATGTGGTGATTTTAATGGTGATAGATGTTCGAGAAAATCAGGTTGATACATTTCGATATAGCGAATCCATCCTGCATTCGATGACGTAAACATCATTTGATTAGAACTTGCTAATAACTGTGCTTGTTCTTTCGCATGAACATTTGCGGCCTGGGAGATATCTTGAACTTCATCAAACCCAAGTTCCATCATTGCGGATAAGAGTTTCGCTTCGACTTCTTCGACAGCTTCTCCAATCCCATAACCAAAGGCTTCCCCAATGGCGGATTTCACCGTTGGTTCAATTTGAGCTACGACATATGCATTTGGATCACGTAATGCTTTTTCTACCCGTTCAATGTGGCTGGTTTCAATAAGTGCACCAACAGGGCAAACCACAGTACATGCTCCACAACTGATACAACCCGCTTCATCAAAGGATAAACCAGGTGCTGGAGAAACAACGGGATCTTCTGGATTGTCATCACGGTATTTAAATACACGAGCTGTGACGACTTCGTTACAGGTCGAGACACATCGACGACACAACACACACTTGTGTTCGTCCATGTTGATGGCTTCGCCTTCCACAACAAAGGCAAAGCGTCCTTTTGGTTCTTTAAACATGTCATCACTGACGTTATAGTCTTTGAGGTATTCATAAAAATCACAACTACCATCGCCTCTTGCACAGGTCCAACAATTGAATTTGTGACGGGTCGCAAGAATCGATAGCGTTGAGGTTCTGGATTCACGAACTCGCTTGGAGTGCGTTTGAATATCCATGCCACGTTTCACCGGCGTGACACACGAGGCCACTAAATCTTTGTTGTTATTAACCTCAACCACGCACATACGGCAATACCCAATCTCGTTGACGTCCTTCATAAAACAAAGCGTCGGGAGTTTAAGCCCTTGATCATAGGCTGTTTCTAAGATAGTGCTTCCGCGTTTTGCATTGATGACTTTGCCATTCAGAGTAATTTTCGGCATGATTAGGACTTCGCTTTCTTGTGAAAATCATTGAAGTTATTTCGCAAAACGACTTCCATGGACTTACCGTAATCAATACCCACGCTACAAAGGGAACTGCGTAGGTTCGCTACGTAGTCCTCCATTTTTTGTAAGTCTTCCATCGAAGCGTTGCCCGCTTCGAATTTTTCAATAAACGATCGAATGATCGGAATGCCATCACGACAAGGAATACATTTACCACAAATGTCTCGTTGTACATCCTTGGTATACGCTACTAAATCCTGAAAAATGGTTTCTTTTTCCAATGCCGTCGTATCATCCCGTATCCACTCTTCGTAAAGTCCACGAATACGCAGAACGGTGTCTTTTGTCATGGATGCCTCTTCGGAAAAATAATTAGACAATCTAATTATAAACGTTGACCCCACTTGTATCAACTCAAATCCCTTGTAATGCAAAAGAAAAACGACCGTTGAGGTCGTTATTCGGTGAAGGTTTCTTGGTGGTAGGTCAATACACCAGTCACACCATCAACAATTGCATCTCTTGTAACCGTGGCTCCTGTATACGTATCAACCTCTGGTGAAGTGGTTAATGAGGTTTGATTGAAGGCAGCAATGAACGCTTCATCTGCGATTAAATTTCCACCATAACTACGGGTCTCTTGGTTACTAATAACAAATATTTGATCAACCAATCCATCTGGTGTAACAAATACAATCATGCGAATACTGTCATTATAGAATCCATCGATGAGTGATTCATACGCCATCACCAGTAAGGTTTCATCTTGCTCAATACGGTATATGTTTGTCATCGACTCTGCTAAGACGTTTTGAGCTGTTGTCTCATTAAATAACGTGGCCTCTGAATAAAGGCTTGCGAACAAGTCTGCTCGTTCTTGGCTTGGAGGAGTAATCACAATTTCAATGACTTCTTCTGATGGAAGGATGGTTATTTGAAGAGTAGCCATTGAAACATTACCACTCGCATCTCTAAACGTAACGGTAATAACGTATGGAGTTGCGGATGCGGTATTCATATCAAGGGTTCCGCGATCGACGGTCACATCCACAGCGTCCTCTTCATTTGTAACAACAAAATAACTAGCCCAGTCGGGTTCCATATCGCCTTCATTAAACGTCGTTGGACGAGCTAGAATTTGAATAACAGGAGGTGTGGTATCTTCTTCCACAATGCCCAAATAGGCCTCACGGTGATACGCAACAATATCTAGATAGGCATTACGAAGACCATTTGTTGTCATCGTGACGCCAGCGTTTGCATCTACTTGAATCTCTTCAATTTCTTTTTCAGACTCTGATACTAACTGCGCAATGACTGCATCAGACTCTAACAGATCTTTCCCATAGCCCGGGGTTTCTTCATGAGACACAATCTCAACCCCAAGTAATTGACTTGATAGATGGTCAAAAATAAACTGCAATTCGATGTTTTGGCTTCGGTTATAACCTGTAAACGATACGGTATAAGAAACGGCTTTGACAACTCCGTTTTCAACAAGCTGAACTGTTTCAATGACTTCTGACTCGTCGAGCTCGGCGTTGTATTGACCACTTCGGTCTGCAACTGCAGTGATTAAAGGAACATATCGATCAAACGGTGCAAAGGGACTAACTGGTTCAACCACAACACCTAAACGTTCTTGTTCATGAAAGCTGAGGACATTTTGAATTGCCGTTTCAACCGCAGACAACGTTACAGGTGCACTAACACCCGCAAGGGAGTCAATCCCAAGGGATAAAAACTGTTCCCCACTTCGGTCCGTAAACTGGTTTAAGAAATCAGAGTTTTCTAAAAGACGATCACCAATCCCAGCTGTTTCATTGTGAGAGGTGATTTCAAGGGCTGCAATCTCCAAACGGTCGGCATACACAAAAACAATTGCCTCGATTCCATCGGACCATCCCTTAAAACTAGTTTGGTAGGCAAGGATATCGCCACGACTTCCCGCATCGATCAAATCAATCGTTTGAATTAACATTGGTAAATCAAGTCGAGCTTGATACACCACATATCCGACGGATTCAGGAATTACTTCAACATACTTATTATTTTCTCGCTGCTCAATAATGGGACGGGTCAACGCATTGATGGCAAAAATACCCGCAACCATAACAACAGCCGCCATAACTAGCGTAATCGTTGCTCGTAGGTTCATTTTTTTCTACTTTCATTCAAATTATAATTTGAGAATGGAATTAATTTCGCTTTAATTATAACGAAAAAAACGCCTTCTCACAATTAGTGGAAGGCGTTTTCACTATGATTCGAATAAAGATAAATACTTCTCGTACCCACGTTCTTTCATCTGATCTTTGGGAACAAATTCAATCGCTGCAGAGTTGATGCAGTAACGGGGAAGACCGTTTGGGCCATCATCGAAAACATGGCCTAAGTGAGAATCTGAGGAAGGGCTTCGAACTTCCGTTCGTTTAGACCATAGTTTAAAGTCGTCTTTATATTCAAGGTCTGTGACTGGCTTTGTAAACGATGGCCATCCACAATGAGAGTCAAACTTATCTTTGGAACTAAACAGGACTTCACCTGTATACAAGTCGATATAAACACCTTCATCAAAAAGATCATGGTATTCATTCTCATAGGGAGGTTCAGTACCTTCGTGTTTCGTTACATAGATTTGTAATTCTGTAAGTTCTTTTTTCATCTATTATCACCTGCTTAATTATAGCATTATGCGTTGCTTATTTAGAATTTACTCTTGGAATCGCAAACTATTTGACAGCGTTTTCTTTATTGTGTATTTTATAGACACGAATTAAGGGAGGAAATATGCAATCAATTAGTATTGAAATCTTTGAATTAGTATCACACGTACTAACTCTTGGTTATGCAGCGATGGGTGCGTCATTACTGTACTTCATCCTAACCAAGAACGATAACTCACCAAAATACCGTCCATCAAGTGTATTAAGTGTAGTTGTCATGGTGTCAGCATTCCTATTACTCTACGCACAACAACTATCTTGGAATGATGCTTATGTCCTAGTTGGAAATGAATATGTAGCAGCTGAAGGCGCTAAATTATTCACCAACGGATTCCGTTACTTAAACTGGTTGATCGACGTACCAATGTTGCTCATCCAAATCTTATTCGTAGCGGGTATTGTAGGTGCGGCATTCAAATCGTACTTACGTAATTTCGCATTATCAGGTGTATTAATGATTCTTACTGGATACGTAGGACAATTCTACGAACCAGGAAGAGCAAATGAAAACTTAACCTTATGGTTAGTATGGGGAATCATCTCAACATTATTCTATGTTGTCGTATTAGTCCTCATTACACGTGTTATCAAAGAAGGTACTGCTAACATGAAAGGGTCGAAAGGACAAGCAATCTTCGCGTTCATTCTTCCATTATTCTATGTTGCATGGACCATCTACCCAGTTGCATACGTTATGCCATTATTCATCGATCAATTAGGATTTGGTGTAGCAATTGCTTCTCAACAAGTGCTTTATACAATTGCGGACGTCTCCAGTAAAGTAGTTTACGGTGTACTCCTCAATATCGTATCAACGATTCTTTCCGAAGAAGAAGGATTCAAACAAGCATAAGAAAAGCCCCTTCGGGGGCTTTTTTTTATGCTTCGAATATGACAGGAAAATCCCAATCGATAATGTGATTACTAATACGAACTGTCTTTCCAGTAATTAAGTTCTCGTACTCACCATCTGGAAGCTCTGTGGTGATTCGATCACCCTTGGTATTAAAGACACCATAGACGGTACGATTTCCTTTTTTATAACTACTAATCATACAATCTTCAATTGAATCAACACGGTAATGGCCCTCTGCGAAGATGGGGTCTTTTTTTAAACTTGCAAGGACTGAGATTAAGGAACTGATATCTCCTTCATCACGCTCAATCGTATCTTTATCAAATAAACTAGGACGCTTACTCGATAAGAACTCTTGTCCCCCATATACTAACGCTGTTCCTTTTAAGAAAAACATCATTGCTGTATACATCTCAGGGTCTAAGCCATATGACATAAATCGGTCTTGGTCATGGTTTTCCAAGAAACGAACTTTGTTGTAGTAAAGAGGTAAATAAAATTCTTGTAATTGAAGTCCTTCCACAAAGTCTTTTAATGGACGTTCTCCTAGTAAATGTTCACGTTGTAGATGCCAAATATCATAAGAATATTGCATATCGAAGACATCATACATCGACGAATCGGTTTCATATACTGCCCCAAGTTCTTTCATGTTAGAGGCATACCATGGATCGACCGTTTCTGCGAACCAGATGACCTCTGGATTCTTCTCACGAACTGCGGCTTCTGCTTTACGCCAGAAACTTAACGGTACCATACTGGCAACATCACAGCGGAATCCATCAACACCAACTTCAACCCAGTATAGTAGTGAGTCAATCAGTTCTTCTTCTAGTTTCTCATCATTGAAATGAAGATCGGCAATGTCCCACCAGTCTGCAACTTTAGGAGCAACCTCTCCGTTTTCATCTCGGTGATAACTATTAGGAAACTTCTCTATCAACAACGAATCATGAGAGGTGTGATTGAAGACGATATCAATCATCACTTTGAGTCCCTTTTGGTGCATTGTTTCAACAAGTTGTCGAAAATCACCAATCGTGCCGTGTTCTGGATTCACTCCTTTATAATCGGAGATCGAATACGGGCTGCCGAGTGTTCCTTTTCGTTTTTTCTGCCCAATCGGGTAGATTGGCAAGAAGTGAACAATATCTGTTCCTAATGCTTTAATTCGGTCCAAGTCATCAATCAACGATTTAAAAGTGCCTTCCGGCGTATGGTTGCGTAAGTAGACTTGGTAAATCATCTGATTACGTAAGTTCATCTTTTTTCACCATATGTATATTACATCTTTTTAACAGTATTTGCTTAAATAAACACAGGGAAATAGTTTGTAATGTAAAATAAATCAAAGGAGAATTCATGAAACCTTCTGCAAAAACTCAAGTATCAAAACTACGCCAATCACAAAAAAACTTTTATCCCTCCTTGCGCTCCTATGATGCCCGGGAAAAAGCCCTACTTACATTAAAAGAAGCGATTTTAACGTATGAAGATCAAATCTACAAAGCTCTTCGAGACGACTTAGGAAAATCCGACTTCGAAATATTAACCACGGAAGTTGCCTTTGTTATCCAAGAAATTAATGATGCCTTGCATAACTTACTACGATGGATTCAGCCCAAACGAGTGAAAGGATCCCTATTAACGTTTCCATCGAGCAATAGGATTATCTATGAACCATTTGGCAGTGTTTTAATCATTTCGCCTTGGAACTATCCCTTCCAACTCTTACTTGCTCCTGCGGTAGGAGCAATCGCAGCAGGAAATAGTGTCGTACTAAAACCAAGTGAACATGCCCCGGCCACAGCCAAAGTCATTGAGGACATGATAGAAGATTTCTTTGATGAAGCTCAGCTTGCTGTGGTTCAAGGGGAAATCAAAGAAACAACATGGCTCTTAGAAGAACCTTTTGATTACATCTTCTTTACCGGTAGTCCAAAGGTTGGTTCGATTGTAATGAGTCAGGCTGCGAAGCACCTTACTCCAGTCACATTAGAACTAGGTGGAAAGTCTCCATGTATTGTCGATGAAACCGCTAAGCTTGAGGATACTGCTCGACGTATTCTATTTGGTAAAACGGTAAACGCCGGTCAAACATGTATTGCTCCTGATTATTTAATCGTTCATGAATCCATCAAAGAACCGTTAATTAAACAACTAAAAATAGAACTTCAAGATTTTTACGGAAAACACTTTAACGATGGATATGGAAAGATTATTCATGAAGGTCATTTCAACCGCTTAGAAGGACTCCTCGAGGGTTGTAAGGTACTCGTCAGCGGACCTCGCAACAAGAAAAAACGAGTCTTTCCGCTACACGTTGTTGAAGCACCTAAAAAGTCACACCCCATTCATCACGAAGAAATTTTTGGACCCATCTTGCCGATTTATACCTTTACAACAAAAGAGGACATTACATCGTTAATTGCCGAAGAACCAAATCCACTAGCGTTATATATCTTTAGTCAAAACCATTCTTTCCGCGAGGAACTCGCGAAAGAAATTCCAGCAGGTGGAGTTTGTATCAACGACACCATACTCCATATCGTTAATCCGTATTTACCGTTTGGTGGACGTGGACGAAGTGGTCATGGAGCCTATCACGGAAAACATAGTTTCTATACGTTCTCCCATGAAAAGTCCGTCATGACACGCTCGCTTCATTTTGACATCAGCGCAAAATATCCCCCGTATTCACCTGGGGTATTTCATGTATTAAAACGCTTCTTAATGAAATAACGCCCTGATAAGGGCGTTATTTTTTTTATTGAATAAATTCTTGAATGACATCAAAAATATTAAACTCGACAAATCCTTCAATTGGAGGGACATGACCCATTCCTTCCACGGTAATTAACCACGTTTCAGAAGCTCCTCCGGTGAATCGTCGTAATCTTGCATCAACACTGAATACACTATCAACAAAATCAGTATGTCCATTTTGCTTCGCAATAAACTCGACAACGAAGGGGACATTACCAGGGGTATTAAATTCTGCTTCTGTAAAGGCAATATCATACGGTATGGTCGAGTCATTGGTTCCATGAACATGTAAATACGGTGTATTAAAGGTAGTATCACATTGCTCATACGTGGCCACATTCATCGAACCGATCCAGTTAATCGCAAGATCAATGGCTTCGGGATTAGAACATAAAAATGCATTCACCATGTATCCACCGTTTGAGATTCCCGTCATGTAGCGACTTGGATTTTGTAGTTCATATTCTGTGGTGATTCGTGATTGAAGCTCTAATAAGAATGCAATGTCATCTGGACCGTTACTAAAAGAAAAGTTCGCATTCCAATAAGTACTCTCCACATTCGAATTAACTAAACCTTGGGGATATACAATAATCATTCCTGTTTTATCGGCTAATTCATGAAATCCGAGAAGTCGCAATTCTCGAGCATCTCCACCAAACCCATGAAGAACAAACATCATGTCGGATTCAGGAGAAACATTCGCTGGTTGATACACATAATAATCACGACGCTCTCCTTCAAAGTTCATTAGCTTCGTCAAAAATGCCGACACGGGTTCTGACGGTGTTGTTGGTGGTTGAACCACAGGTGGTGTTATAACCGGTTCTTCCACTTCTGCTTCAGTGCATGCATTAACAATAGTAAGGAGGAGTGTAAGTAAAACTATGATTTTGAATTTAGGTGCCACAGTAGGTAATAAACGGTTCATTGGAATCACTTCTTTCTAGTAAACGAGTTTCAATAGGTGCTTCATACGGATGCTGAACATCTGTAAGTATTATATGAAATAAATCCATATTACCAGCTTCTGCAAGGTCCAACGCCTCTTGAACGACTTGATTTCGAGGAATTACCATTGGATTTACTTTTTTCATTAGTGAAATTGGATCTGTCTTTTCTTTACTTATGAGTTGTTGGTATAGTTCACGCCATTCTTTATAGTCACCTGATGAGCTAGGATCTGTTTCATTTGTTAATGACGTGAAGGTTTGAGTGTAATCCAATTGTTCTTGATGCATGATATCAAGGAGTCGGTCAACAACGATTCTATGATTTATTTCTAGGTTTGAAAATCCTAGTTTTTGACCCATTAAATAGTAGTATTCATCTAAGTATATTGTAGAGAATGAAGCCAAATCCTCTTCTGCTTTTGTAATTGCGATGTCATTATTTTCATCCAGCAAACTAATCAATGTTTCAGCAAAACGAGTCAGGTTCCATAATGCAATATTTGGTTGTTGATTATACGCATAGCGGCCGCCTCGGTCGATCGAGCTAAATACAATCTCAGGCTTATAAGTATCAATAAAGGCACAAGGTCCATAGTCAATGGTTTGACCACTAATTGCCATATTATCCGTATTCATTACACCATGAACAAATCCGATACTCATCCATTTAGCAATGAGTTTAGCTTGCCGTTCAATCACGGACTGTAGAAACCTTCGATATTTATCGGTCTTATTTTGAAGTTCAGGATAGTGACGACGGATTGAATAATCAGCAAGCTGCTGAACCAACCCTTCTTCTCCACTAATGACGGCATACTGAAACGTCCCCACTCGAATATGGCTTTCTGCTAGACGACCCAGAATTCCTCCAGGTAGCGGTGTGTCGCGGTAAACAATCTCACCGGTAGAGACAACGCCCAAGCTTCGTGTTGT
>CAYTXT010000021.1:0-11509 GCA_964442245.1 uncultured Candidatus Izemoplasmatales bacterium | reverse complement strand
TTAGACATGGTCTTATTTGAAGAAGAAAAGATGATGTTAAAGGCCTTTGACGAAGTGTATAACAAAATGCAAAAACATAATATAAAAAGCATGCGCCAAGCGGCTTTCATGCATTCAATCGACCGGATTGCCTCGGTCATGAAACTACGCGGATGGTATTAAAAAACTCGGACTTATGTCCGAGTTTTTATTTGCGGTACCATGAATCCTATATAAATCCCAAGGGGTAGTGAGATCAATGCGGATAACCACGTCCAATCAATGACACTGGACGGGGTGATTTGATATACCGACCCGAGGATAAGTCCTAGGATGATATTCAGAATTAGATTTCGTTTGTTTTGAAAGAGATAACTCATCAGAAATGACATCACCACAACTCCAGCAACGCCTGAGACCCCAAGACCAATGATGGTGGGTAATACAGAAAAATCAAATTCAAGTAATTGGACCACCAAGTCGATGGCGATTTGGTATTGTCCTAAGATTAAGAAGAGTAATGCTCCCGATAATCCAGGCAAAATCATCGTTGCTCCGGCCAAGAAGCCAGTGGTTAATAGTAGTGGTGTTGAAGGTTCTAATAATCCAGATGGAATAAAATCAAGAAGTAAGACCCCGAGGAATGCGATAATCACGGTTATCGGATGGAATACTTCTTTCGCGATTACAATTTCTAATTGATAAAAGAGTAAAGCTCCGCCAATCACAAGTCCCATAAAGAAAAACAACAAGGGAATCTCAGCAATCTCAAATAAGAAATCAATCGTCAGAGCAAACGTGCCAAGACCGAGCACAACCCCTAGTCCTAATAGAACAAGAAATAGGATGTTTTTAAACGGCGATTTAATCGCGGAAAGAACGTCTTCATATAATCCACTAAGGACAAGAATCGTTCCCCCTGAAAGGCCAGGAATAATGTTGGCAACACCGACCATAATGCCGGTAATAAAGGTTTTCATGCGTTCACCTAGCCCATTGTATCATAGGAAGTTTGCTACAATAATAGCGGTGAAACCATGAAAAAATCATTAATTGCATTGATTGTATTTCAAGTCTTATTTTTTAGTTTTATTTTGTTTCAAGGAATAAACACCTATCAAACAAGACTCGTTCGAAATGAAAACCGCTTTATTGAGACGGGACGTCTTGTTGAAGCTGGTGGATTTTCAACGTATGTTCGTGAATACGGCGACCCAAATAATCCGGTGGTGGTATTAATCCATGGTTTCGGGGGTTCAAGTTGGGATTACAATGAATTCTCGAAGCAACTTTCGGAGGATTACTATGTTGTTGCGATGGACCAACTCGGATATGGGTTATCGGAAAAATCAATTGACTTTGATTATCAACGCCGTTCTCAAGCACAGATCATTGAAGCCGTGATTCAAGAACTAGGACTAGATCCTTTTGCGATTGCTGGCCACTCGATGGGTGGTGATATTGTTCTAAACTATGTGGATTTGTACCCTGACAGAGTAGAAAAATTAATCTTATTTGCTGCTGCTGGTCTTGGTGAAGGAGGCGGGCAAGGAAGCTTGCCGGGGTTTGTCATTGACCTTACGGTACGCAATTACTGGATTCAGCGCTTAATTTTTGAAGGTGCGTATTACGTCGAATCCTTTCGTACCCCTGAAGTGTTTGACCCAATGTTTTATCAGACCTCACAAATTCCAACACCTGTCTTCTTGAAGTTCACGCAAGTGACCGACTCAGGATCGTTAGCAAACCAACTATCCTCGATTGAGATAGAAACATTAATTGTTTGGGGTGAAGAAGATACCTTTGTCTCCGTTGATAGTGCTTATGTCTTTGCTGAGCAACTTCCTAACAACCGCTTAGTCGTCTATCCAGGCATTGGTCATATGCCGTTCCAAGAAGCACTAGACCAATCACTACAAGATGTTCGAGATTTTCTCGCAAATTAAAAGGGCCTCATTGGCCCTTTTTCTTAGGTTCAGGAACGGGATCGTATCCACCTTTATTAAAAGGATTACATCGCAAAATGCGCCAACCACTTAAGAATGCTGCAACAAAAAAGTTCCGCGTTTGAAAGGCTTGTTTGGCGTAATTACTGCAGGTTGGATGAAACCGGCATGTCGGAGCCGCATAGACTGTTTTGGCTTGATAAAGCTCAATCCATTTAATGATTAGTTTGTTCATATGTGTAATGGTATTGTATCAAAAATATTTTTTACTAGAATGCGACGTAAAATTATTGCATTTCTTAATAGGGGTATATATAATAATCTTGCTGTTTATTTTAAGTAAACTTAATGTTTAGTATAACTAAACAACGAAAGGGGCGTTCCATGAAGAAATTAGCGTTTATCGCAAATGTTATTTTAGTTTTAGTTCTTGCTGCTTGTAGTGAGCAAGAAACGTTGTATGTTTTAAACTGGGGTGACTATATGAATATGGATTTGGTCGCTGCCTTTGAAGAAGAATTTAATGTACGTGTCGTCTATGAAGAAGTTGATTCCAATGAATCAATGTACGAACGTATTTCTGCAGGAAACACGGACTATGATATTGCTATTCCATCGGATTACATGGTGGAAAAATTGAAAAATGAGGATTTAATCCTTCCCTTAGACCCAGCACAATTAGCTGAAGCGACATTCTTTCCAACCGTATTAGACGTAACAGCAGAAGCGCAGATTGATGGATGGGCTAGTCCGTACTTCTTTGGATCACTTGGAATTATGTACCGTTTGGAGATGCAAGAAGTCGTCGAGCAATATGGCTTTGAAGCATTATTTAACCGTGCAATCTTACCAATGGGTGCTCGAGTAGGGATGTATAATACCTCTCGTGATGCGGTAGCTACCGCCTTACTGTATTTAGGTTACAGTGTTAACACAACCTCAGATGCAGAATTAGCTGAAGCCGAAGCTGCGTTAGCAGGAATGGATTACGAAATTTATGGTGATGACCAATTAAAGAACTTAATTGCTCAAGGAAACCTAGACTTAGCGTTAACCTATTCAGGTGATTTCTTTGATACCTTATATGTGGCATTAGAAGAAGAAACCGAAGTGGACTTCGGATTCTACTCTCCATTATCGAATAACTTATGGGTCGACTATATGGTTATTCCATCAACAACCCAAAACGAAGCGTTAGCGTATGAGTTTATTAACTTCTTTAGAGATGTTGATAATGCGTATGAAAACCACTCGTATGTAGGATACGCACCAACGATGCCTGCTGTCTATGACATTGTCAAAGCAGACCCAGACATGGAAGACATCATCTCGATTCCTGCCTTCCTCGATCAGTTAATCTCGCCTGACTTTGAAGGACAGATTTACCGTGATCTAGGCAACGACTACAAACAAAAACTAGAAGAAATTCTTAACCGCGTTAAGCAGTAATGTAAAGGGGCCTCGGCCCCTTTTTCTTCGCTAAATTCCTATAGGATAATGATATAATGAGAACCGATGAAACCTGACAAAGAACAATCTGTCGTCCTATTTGAAGTCATGGATACGTATATCAATTCTTACCAAGAATTGTTTTCGGTTTCCTATTTAACGGCGCTTTTTCAACTTAGTCGTCATATCTTATTTAATGAAATCCCAGGAGTCGATGAGATCCCTGAATCATTAGACGATTTGATCATGCCCTTACGAAACATTGATTTTGAAAAAGATGAACTTCGTAAGGCATTAATCGCCTTAACTTTAAAAGGGTATAAGACAGATCAAATTGCGAATTCTGAATTCACCCCTGATACTATCTCCTTTATTGTTGGGTATGTGGTGGCGAGTTACTTTAAAGAGGATTCACCAAGCATTCTCGACCCTGTGGTGGGAACCGCCAGCATGCTTACAGCTGTGTGTAATATGCTACCTTCCGTCGGGGATATTGTTGCGATTGATTCGAACTTGGATCAGATTCAAACAGCGAGAGTATTTACGGACTTACTTGGGTATGATGTGGATTATATTTTAGAAGATGCCATCACATCAACAATTACAGGATTTGATTGTGTGATCGCGGATGTTCCAATGTATATCTATAATGATGATTATTTTCCTCACCGCTTTGTCGCTCATTACATGTCGAAACTCAATGACGGTGGTGTGATGGTTTGTGTGATTCCGACCGACTTCTTTACTGTGGAGTCTGCGTATAAAGATGAAATCATTCAAACAGCAACTTTGGTTGGGTTAATCAACTTACCATCTGATTTATTTATTGATCAAAAGCTAGCTCGAAGTATTTTAATCATGGAACCCACGAAACGAAATGTTGATGAGTTCTTGTTAATTGATTTGCCTCGTATTGAAGAGGAAGAAGCATTTTATGCAGCGATTCAACGCATGGAAGCTTGGTTTCGCAAGGAGAAAAAATGAAAATCATCAGTGTTAATGCCGGAAGCAGTTCTCTAAAATTTAAATTATTCGAGATGCCGTCTCAAGATGTCTTATGTGAAGGGGTTTACGAACGCATAGGACAATCCCTTGGGCTTGTTAAATTTACGATTGATTCGACGACAAAAGAAGAGATCGCATTACCGGACCACGGCGTTGCGGTTCATGATCTACTCGACCGCTTAATTAAGCAGAACGTAGTTCAATCATTAGATGAGATCACAGGCGTGGGTCACCGTGTGGTCCATGGAGGAGAAGCCTTTGCGTCCTCTGTTGTGATTACCCCTGAAGTGATTACTGCAATTAAACAGGTTAGTGATCTAGCCCCGCTGCATAACCCAGCTAATTTAACAGGAATCAAAGCCTTCCAAGATGCATTACCGCATGCAACCCAAGTTGCGGTCTTTGATACCGCCTTTCATCAAACCATGCCAGAAGAGGCGTATATGTATGCGACCCCGTATGAATGGTACGACTTGTATAAAGTTCGTAAATACGGGTTTCACGGAACGTCTCATCTATATGTATCGCGCCGTGCGGCTGAGCTACTAGGAAAAACCCCACAAGAGGTTAATGTTGTCGTAGCCCATATAGGTAACGGTGCAAGTTTATGTGCGGTAAAAGAAGGAAAAAGTGTGGAGACAACAATGGGCCTAACACCCTTAGCCGGAATCCCGATGGGAACCCGTTCAGGGAATATCGATCCTGCGATTATCCCCTTTATTATGGAAAAGTCGTCGGCAAGTGTAACTCAAGTTGTGGATCAACTTAATAAAGCGTCTGGACTCTTAGGTGTCTCTGGTGTTTCGTCCGATAACCGAGATGTTGAAAAAGCCGGTGCTGAAGGCAGTCAACGAGCAAATCTTTCCATGAGTCTTCAAGGCAAAGCCATTGCAGATATTATTGCTCAGTATGTTGTCTATATGGGCGGAGCCGATGCGATATGTTTTACAGCAGGGCTTGGTGAAAATGCACCTCGACTTCGTTCCGATGTAGCAAACCGATTAGCCTATCTAGGGATTGAGTTAGATGAAGAGAAAAACCTCGTTCGTGGGGAAGAACAACGAATCTCCTCTAGTAATTCAAAAATTGCTGTTTATGTCATTCCAACGAATGAAGAACTTGTCATTGCGGAAGATACGTATTTTCTTTCTAAAAAACTGTAATAACCTCTATAAAGTTGTCAATTAGTAACTTTAACTTCATATTTACATCAAAAGTAAAAAAACTGTAACCATATCGGTACAGTTTTTTCCTTTAGTTACAATAATAATGAGATATAATGAGTCATAGTAAGTTAGAAATCAAATAAAATTTTGATTCGGGAAATGGAGATAAAGATATGCCATTCAACTCGATAGTATTTGAAGATGATTTATTTGTAAGCACTGCGATGAGTCGATCCTTAAATGGAGAGGGATTTACCGTCGCAGAAGTCAACACCCCATTGTCAAAATCACTAGAAGCCCCATTACATGACGCTCAACTAATTATTATTGGAACAAAAGAAGACTTTTCAGGACTTTCTCGCTTTCTGGTTCATCTGAAAGCAAAGGCACCTCAAGCAGGGGTCGTTGTCCTGAAAGAGAATTACAAAAAAGAAGAATTACTAGATTTATTCAAGATGGGTATCGACTTATTCATCGAAAAGCCATTTGACATTGATATTGTGATCAATCAATTGGTATCGCTTCGTCGTCGGTTGGAAAGTGGTGGATGCCGCAAATATGTGGGAGACATTCTTCTTAACATAGGAGAACAACTGATTGCTTGTGGTGGAAATGTAGTTGATCTCAATCCATCAGAAGTCAAATTGATGTCCAATTTAATTGATAATGTCGGGGTCGGAATTTTAACCAAACAAGACATTAATCAATTACTATACCGAACAGATACGGACATCGGCGTATCAAGTGCTAAGGTCTATATTTACCGTTTACGCGATAAACTTTCCAAGGTGGGGGCCAAGCGTGTAACGATTGAAAACCACTATGGAAATGGCTACTATTTACAAGTCGAAGAATAAAGTCGGTTAAGCCGACTTTTTTTATTGATTTTTATTTTTTGCAACCTTATAATGAGTATGCTGTTTAATAAAATTAAACTTTTTGATTACTATGACTAAACAGGAGAACCTATGAAAATCGGGAAAAAGATTAAACAAATACGGCTCCAACAAGGCTTAACTCAAGAGGAGTTGGCAGATCGTTGTGAGTTGTCGAAAGGCTTTATATCCCAGTTGGAGCATGACTCGACGTCCCCTTCCATTTCAACCTTGATTGATATCTTAACGGCGTTAGGGACGACACTCGACCAATTCTTTCAAAAGGAAAAACGTGAACAATTTGTCTTTACCAAACAAGACATGTTTGAAAAAGAAGACGAAAATTCGGTGATTACCTGGTTAGTTCCAAATGCCCAAAAGAATGAGATGGAACCGATTCTTGTCTCTTTAGATGCGGGAGCTAGAACTTCATCGTATAACCCGCATGAAGGGGAAATGTTTGGTTATGTGACGCAAGGTGAAATTACCTTGGTGATGAATGATAAACGTTATCCCGTCAAAAAGGGAGAGAGTTTCTACGTATCAGAACCCGGAGACCACTACATCGAAGCGATTAGTAAAGCAAACTTTATTTGGGTTTCAACCCCGCCCATTTTTTAAGGAGAGTTCATGGAAACCCAAAAACAACGTTTAATTGAATTTGTTGGCGTTAGCAAAGATTTTGATGACCGCGTCGTCAACGATTTTAATTTATACATTAATCGAAACGAATTTATCACCCTCCTTGGTCCATCAGGATGTGGAAAGACAACCATTCTAAGAATGCTTGCTGGTTTTGAACAACCCACAGAAGGCTCCATTTATTTTAATGGCACAGCCATTGAAGACATTCCTGCCCATAAACGTGCGATCAATACGGTCTTTCAAAAGTATGCCTTGTTTCCGCACTTGGATGTGTATGACAATGTAGCCTTTGGGTTACGTCAAAAGAAAATGGATAAAGAAAAAATCGATCAAGAAGTGCGATCGATTTTACGCATGGTGAAGCTAGAACATTTAATTCACCGAAAAACCAACCAGTTATCGGGAGGTCAAGCCCAGCGTGTGGCAATTGCTCGTGCGCTAGTGAATAAACCCGAAGTTCTTTTACTCGATGAACCTCTAAGTGCACTCGATTTAAAACTGCGCCAAGACATGCAATATGAACTCAAAGAGATGCAGCGTGCCCTCGGGATTACGTTTGTATTTGTCACGCACGATCAAGAAGAAGCCTTAACCATGTCAGATATCATTGTTGTTTTAAATGAAGGTGTGGTCCAACAAATCGGAACCCCGACCGATATTTATAACGAACCTAAAAACCGTTTTGTTGCTCAGTTCATTGGGGAGAGTAATATTTTCCCTGGTGTATATCAAGACAAGCGAACGGTGAGTTTTTTTGGTCAAGATTTTGAATGTGTGGATGAAAACTTTACCCAAGGCGAACGAGTTGATGTCGTTATTCGTCCCGAAGATTTTGATATTCGTGCTGATGGACCTCTGCAAGTAGAAGTGGAAGCCATTGTGTTCAAAGGCGTTCATTATGAAGTCATTGGACGTGGATACGGAAAAGAGTTTGTTATCCATACGTATGAATCACCAAGCGTTGGTGATACGATCGGACTTTCTGTGGACCCGTATGAGATTCATTTAATGAAGGTACATGATGAAGAAATATAGCACACCGTACCTCATTTGGATGGTCGCGTTAGTCCTTATCCCAATTCTATTTATGATGATCCTTAGTGTGACCAACACCAAAGGGGTTAATTTTGAGGGAGCGACGTTTGATGTTTCTCAGTGGTCGAAGCTAACCCAAAGTATTTATCTAACAGCGCTATGGAATTCCCTTCGATTATCGACATATACTACGATCATTAGTCTAATCATTGGATACCCTGTGGCGTATTGGTTATCGCAAAGCGAATCCAAGTTTAAAAGTTTATGGTTATTAATGATAATTGTTCCAACATGGTCCAATATGTTGCTTCGTATTATTGCCTGGGAAACGCTGTTTTATCCCAGAAGTATCTTAAACAGCGTCGGAATCTCATTAGATTTAATCGGAAGTGACCTTGCAATTGTAATCGGGATGGTTTCGATTTATTTACCGTTTATGATATTTCCGATCTATGCTGTCTTAGATAAAATGGACCCTTCCTATGCTGAAGCCGCTTCTGATTTAGGAGCATCTCCATTTCATATCTTTACCCGTGTTACGCTACCGCTTAGTTTGAGTGGTATTGTATCCGGTGTGATTATGACATTCTTACCGAGTGCGACAGCCTTTGCGATTCCGCAACGTTTAGGTGGCGGGAACGTCTTATTAATTGGAAACATTATTGAATCCTTATTTAAGCGAACCTTTGATTACAACTTAGGTTCACTATTCTCGCTTGCTGTGATTGTCGTGATCTTCCTTGGAATGCGTGTCTTATCGAAAGTCGATGCAGAAGGAGAGACGTTACTATGAACATTGAACGTGTAGCGCGTCCGATTATTTACTCCCTCACGGCCTTCTTACTTTATTTTCCGGTGTTAATTATTGGAATTTTAAGTTTCAATGCCTCCAGTCGTAATTTTGAAATAACCGGGTTTACGCTAAACTGGTTTGTTGAAATCGTCCAAGACCGTTCACTCTTTGAAGCGATTCAACGTACTTGGATGGTGGCGGTCATTTCAACTGTCATTGCTACCATCGTTGGAACCTTTGTTGCCATTGGAATTCATGATTTAACGACGACGCAGCGTCGCCGTATCTTATTCTTGAACAACATTCCGATTGTGAACCCTGATGTTGTAACTGGGATTAGCTTGATGTTGATCTTTAGTTTAATCGGCTTACCGTTTGGCTTTATTACAATGTTGTTAGCTCACGTATTCTTTAGTATTCCGTATGTCGTGTTGACCGTACTACCCAAGTTAAAATTACTTGACCCTAACTTGTATGATGCCGCGGTTGATTTAGGTTGTTCTCCATTTCAAGCCGTTCAAAAAGTCATTATCCCAGCGATTGCTTCGGCGATTATTGCAGGAGGATTGATTGCCTTCACGATGAGTATTGATGACTTCGTGATCTCCTACTTCACAACAGGTAGTGGCTTCACCAACTTCTCAAATTGGATTTACTCACGTTTATCCAGACGAAGTTTCTCCCCAGCAGCCTATGCGTATAACACACTGGTGACAACCGTGACGCTCGGTGGTTTATTGATTTACAATTTACAATCCCAACGCAAACAAAAACGAGGATAAGAATCCTCGTTTTTCTTAGCATTTAACAATCTTTTGCTAATCATACGAGTATGATGCTAGCCCTTCTTACAACCATAATTCTTTCTGAATTTGCTTCCATGATGGAGGCTGATATGACGTTGAACGATCAACTAGATTTATCGAAGACCATCTACTTGGCGGATGTGGGTCGCCATGTGGTGATTCATGATGCGTGCGAGTATCAAGGCCGGTTGTATGTAGCTGGCGGTGCAACCAGCGTTTCCTCACTGGGTGGAATGGATGCGGTGATCTTTATCTATGAAGACCATACTCTCGTACAAACCGTCTTTAAAGGTGGGTATCAAGATGATCAATTTTATGGGATTCATTGTGGGGAGTCGTTATGGGTCTCTGGATATAGCAATAGTCCAGATTTTTTAAATGACTCGACGGTTCAAAATTTTGGCAAAGCCTTTTTGTTGCAACTTGACCATGAGGGCCGGGAACAAAACCGGTTTATTTCTAGTTATGGGTTTGAAAGTCATTTATATGCCATTGATGCAAACGAAGAGGTAGTGATTGCAGTCGGTCAAGTTCAACGGGTAACTCAAAGTGATTTGTATATTGTTCAATATCGGGATGGGACATTCCATGAACTAATTCATCCACTCTCTGGATATGACCGAATCGAGGATGTAGAGGTTACCCAATCAGTAACTGCGGTCGGTTATTCCAACTCGCCTGAGATCGGTGCGAATGGAATGCGCGGAATTCTTGTTAATATCAACGAATATAGCATCGACATTGAGGTATATAAAAGCAGTAGTGATTCGCGCTTTACCAGCATTAGTAATGGAATTATCTTAGGTTCATTAAACGCACAAGGACTCGTGTATGACCCACTAAGAAATCTGTCCACGACGTATTCCAATGTAGAAGAAGTCACAAGTTTAGAACCAGTTCTAATAGGGACTTCAAAAAACCAATCCATTATGGGTGATAAAAAACTACCTGGCCGTCTTGTTGTTCAAGTGGGTAATACCTATATATTTCAAGAAGAAGGAATGCTTTATCAAGCTTATCTTTTTGTCCCTTATTTATTAGAGCGAATGGGAACCGACATTACCTTGAATAACATGCTTCTACGTGAGGAGATTATTGAGGTTTCAACAACGTCATTAACAACACAGCTTGTATGGAAAATCATTCATGATGATTTTGATGTGATAACCCGAGTTGTTCATCATCCTAATCTTGCATTTTGTAATGTGGATAATGACACCTATTTTCATCCTGTGACAATTCTTTGTAATCAACCCTTTATGCTGAATAAAGAATCTCATGATTCTGCGGTTCAGTTGGCTGAACCTGGAGACTACGAATTAGAATTCAATGACAAACTCATTCGGTTTCAGATTAAAGAACCTGTTATCCCGGTAATTCAGCGCTTTGAGGAAACCCCTCGAATCTTTGTTCAACCAGAGAGTAATCAATGGTGGATGATCCCAGCGTCTTGGATTGGACTATTCTTGCTCAAAAAGCTACAGGAGTAGTTTGATATAATGACTGCATGGTTCAACTGCTGATAAAAACAGAATATAGCATGCTTCAAAGCCACGTTCGCATTCCCGAAATCGTGGCCTTTGCAAAGGCGAATGGCATTGATACATTAGCTATCACCGATACCAACATGCACGCAGCTTATCAGTTTTACCATGCTTGTAAAAAGCAAGGTATCAAAGCCATTATTGGCTATGAAACCATCATTGATGATCAACCCCTTGTCCTTTATGCAAAAAACCAACAAGGATATAAAACAATTCTTGAATATGCGACGACTCATAATCCTGATTCGTTATATGTCAGTGATGAC
>CAYTXT010000020.1:3781-11712 GCA_964442245.1 uncultured Candidatus Izemoplasmatales bacterium | reverse complement strand
TTATTCTTGCAACAGCACTCAAGAGCAGTTAAGATTAGTGTTAGCCGCTTGGATTCATAGCTCAGCGGGAGAGCACCTGCTTGACGTGCAGGGGGTCGGGGGTTCAAGTCCCTCTGAATCCACCATTGATCTAAACGCACGACAACGTCGTGCTTTTTTTATGGACGTTTTCCTTGGATTAAGGTTTGGTATTCCAAGGTGGTAAAGAAGCGATCACGAGTAACGTCATACACAATACTCCCATCTCGGTCTGTCCGGTAGATTGTTATCCCCGTTGTTAGATTTAAGACCTCTTGGCTTGGTAAGCCGTACGGATTCACCCCCACGCTAATAATCCCAACTTGGGGTGATATCAATGCTAGGTTTTCATTAGAGGTGGATGTTTTTGACCCATGATGGCCGAGCTTATACACATCGGAATCCAAATGAATCATTTGCTCGTTATCGCCCATGAAGTAAAAGACCTTATGATTTAAGATAATCGAGAGCACCAAGGACTGGTCGTTACTTTTTTCATACAACCGGTCAGGGCCCAGGACCTTAAATCGTCCACAAAGTTCTTCTCCTGGGACCACGTAGCGAATGGGAATTCGTTTGTGTTTTGCATGATCTAAAAATGTAGCAAGCGTCTCATTCTCAAAGTATTTGGGCACAACGATTTGTCGGACCTCAAATTGATCTACCAAAGAGGTTGCCGCACCTACGTGATCAAAATCACCATGAGTAATCGCTAAAATATCTAAATGTGAGATCCCAAATCCATGCAGGTGAGGAATTAAAACATTACTGGCAATATCTTGTGTAATATTACCGCCAGTATCCAACAATAAATTACAGCGATCCAGTTGAAACAACGTTGCATCCCCTTGGCCCACATTCAAATAAACGACTCGTTCTTGCGAAGGTGAGCGAATCAGAAATACTGCGATGAGGAATAGATATAAGAATCTCTTTTTCGTTGTTAGAGCAAGGAAAAATAATGCAAGAAATAGAATTGGGACATATGGTAAATCAACCATGATTTGAATACGTTTTGCTGCATCCACCATCAATATAAAGAAACGAATGAGATCGGGATAAACGGGCGTTTGAAGGACCATCTCGACAAACGTCATCGGCACAAAGATGGTACTGACAAACCAGACAAACACAATGTTGATGATGCTGGCTGTTAGATTCACGCTGCGGTATAAATTCGCTTGAACCGGAAATGTCATTAGTTGGGCAATCACCGAAACAACAAATAATTGTTTTACCGTTCCTCCTTGAAACGGAATAACAACGAGTCCAATCGCGACTAAATACGAGAGTTGAAACCCGATATCATAAATGACATAAGGATTTAAAAGTAATACAACACTTGCAGCAATCGAAATACTATCCAGAGGTTGATAGCCATAGGGTTTTAACAGCTGATAACTCATGAACATTAAACCCGCACGAACCACACTGGTACTAAAACCGGTGATGAAAAAGTACAGGAGTAAAAAAATAATAATCGGAACGTTCGATGTGACCTTAAGTTTTCGCAGTCCTTGTTCTAGCATACGAACCATCAAGCCCACATGTAACCCAGAAATCGCAAACAAGTGCATGATGCCTAAACTGGCTAAATCATCGGTAAAGGCCTCATCCAGTTGACTTCGATCACCAGCAATAAGGGCTCGCAAATAAGACTGTGAGGGTTGAGGAAACCGTTCTAGATAGTGTAAGAACCAATCTCGTAACTGATAGAGCGTCGTTTGCGTCGCAAGTACCGTTGATCCTTGATCCATTAAGACCATATCGATGCCTTGCGATTGGTAATAGCGAGTTCGATCAAACCCAAATAATACAGGTGGCGACGTCTTAGCAGGAACTGCCCTAAGATTTAACACACTTCCCACAGGAAAGGATTTGTTAAGCCGGTACGTATCATCTGCTTCACAAACACTATGGTATCGTCCAGTTTCAATCACCATACACGTGTTTGAAATGGTTGGTGTATTCGGTGTGAATACGATTAGACCAACTAAAAGAATGAGGGCCTTACCTTGAAATGGAAGCCATAGAAAATAAATAAGTAGTGGAATCCACCACACAAGATGAAATCGTGCACCAATGACAAGGACAATCGCTAACGCAATAAAATGCGTATTACCCGGCGCGAATAAACTCTTGGATGGCTGCAAAGGTCGAATCACCAATGCCTTTCACATTTTTAATGCCATCGATGGTGGCAAAGGGTCCATTCGCGGTGCGGTAATCAATGACATCTTGGGCTTTGGCGGGTCCAAAACCGGGTAGGGCTAACAACTCAGACATGCTGGCATTGTTAATATCGATCAAGGTGGAATCAATTGTTGAATAGGCTTTAACATCAATCACTTGGCCATCTTGAAGTCGCTGACTGAGGATAATTTTTGACGTATCCGCTTCATCAGTAAAGCCTTTCGCGAGCTCGATGACATCAAACACTCTGGCATCCACCCCAACACTATACACTCCGGGTTGAACTACTTCTCCTTTAATTTCCACCATGTACAAAGGGACCACACTTGCCACTTCGGAAGGGGCAATTTGTGGTTCTTGGACAAATAAAAAGTACACAAGCAGTCCGACGATGATATACCATTCTTTTCTCATGTCGGTATGATTATGTACTTTGACGTAATTACTATTTCTTTTGGCAGATATAAACGATACGTGATTGCCAGTATACTTTTTCGAAGTTGAAATTGGTGGTTAATAAATCATCAATCCATTCTTCGGCAAATACCTTTTGCACATGCGTTTCTTCAAAGCGTTCATATAACCCGTCACTGCCCATGATGTACATGACAAGTTGATGTTCGACCGTATCATCTTTCACTTCAGCAGACCAAATCATCGTGCCCATCTCAATGTCTGAGACATATAAATAGTCATCGAGTTCTGCGAGTCGTTCTTCGGTGATCACATCAAAGATGAAGTGACCGCCAGCAGGTAAACTTTTATCAATGTTTTCAATGGCTGTTTCCAAGTCTTGGTGGTCGGTTAAATAGTTAAAACTATCGACGGTACAAATGGCACCTTGAATTTGTTCAATATAAAAAGGGTCCCGAATGTCATGGACAAAAAAATCCACATTTGGATTTTTCTTCGCGGCCATTTCTAGCATATCTTCGCTCACATCAGCGCCAACGAATTGATACTCATCTTGGAGCATCGAAATCACTTGGCCGGTGCCGCAGGCTAAATCAATGACCTTGGCCCCTTTCGGGATGTGTTTACGAATGATGTCGACGTATTGGTCATAATCCAAATCCACCAATAAGTCATAAAATTGGCTAAACGTTTCGTACATCGTCAACCTGTATTTGGGGAACCCCCATCCACAATTTCTCCAGTTTAAAATAGTCTCTTTCGTCTGGCACAAATACATTTACAATAATCGAACCTAAGTCCACCAAGATCCAGCGTGCCGAATCTTTTCCTTCAACTTTGATATTCAGTTCATTATTCGATGCATATTGGCTTAGACGTTCATAAATCGCATTCGTTTGACGGTCTGTTTTCCCACTACAAATAATGGAATATTCATAAAACGGGGATAACTCTCGCATGTCATAAATTACAATATCTTGCGCTTGAATGTCTTCTAGTACTCCGATGATGTCATTTAACAAATTGACAGTACTCCTTATAAGTTTGATAAGCCGCAACCGTATCTGGATGCGGACTCTCGATTTCAGTCATTAAATCTTGAAGTTTCATACAAACCGCTTTTTTCAGGTCTTGATAGGCCACTTCACGAACCTTTTGAATCCCGTCCCAATCTCTCGTGCGGCGTTCAATATAATCAGCAATAAAGATTAACTCCGACAAAGGACACATGCCAGCACGGCCGGTCGTATGAACTTCTATCGCCTCTAGAATATCTTCATCAGCAATATCAAATTCATGTTTAGCAATATATGCCCCGACATACGCATGCCATGTTTTGGGATGATGCGACGTATCATAACCCCCAAGTTGCATGTAGCGCTTTTGTTCCTCAAGGGGCATCTTCTTCGCAATATCATGAAGTAGTGCGGCAATTGACGCACGGTCTTCATCCATGTCATAGCGTTTGGCTAAGGCAATCGCTTCATCATTCACCCCAAGGACATGTTCCAAGCGTCCGGGATGATCTTTGAGTCGTTCTTTAATCAGTTCTTTGTATTTCATACACTTCCTAATAAACGCGGTCTCGTATACACCTTCACCGCGGCGTAATGATGGATTTCTAGACGAAGATTGATTGATGCATAGAGAAATCCTATGCCTTCAAAAATTAAATCTTCATCATGACGTACATTTATTGTATCAAACACCATCGGCCCCAACAACGAAGCCTCCTCCGGGGAAGGAACTTGTAAAATGTCATGATTGTGTGAGGTAAAAAATTCAGCCGCTCCTTCTACACTGCGTTTATGTAGCGGCATGCCTGAGGCGGTATAGATGGTCACACTGCAAGCAGTCGGTATGTTCACATACGCAAAGCCAGCAATATAGATGGAGGTTGGTTTATAAAGTTGATACGTCGTTGGTTTCACCACTTTTTTCGGGATAATAACGGATAATGAGGTGCTTAAGACGTGGTGAATATGATTATCTCTCAGTAAGCCTGGTGTGTCATATAGCATTACATCTTTGAGCTGAATCCCAATATGATCTAAGGTTGTATTTGCAAAAGGTGACACGGTCACTTCATGAACGATATCTAAGGATTGTAACATCTGGTTTAGAAGGGAACTTTTCCCAGCATTCGTCGGACCGATTAAGTAAATCTCTTCTTTTTGATATTGAGCGATGCCGTCTAGGAGTTGCTCAATACTTCGTGGATAATGAGCACTTGTTAAATAGACATCTAACGGTTTTAAGCCGTATTCTCTAAGTAACCTTCGTAAATAATCTTTCGTTTTTACCGGACTTAAGGCGTCACCAAATAAGTCGATTTTATTTGCTACAAAGAGAAACTGGCCACTGAAGTGGCGAGGTAAGCGTGAGAGTAATCCGAGTTCTAAATCAAATAAATCAACAATCACAACGCCCAGTGCATCACTAGGAATCACGCGTAAAACGCACGACTCTTCCAAATCAACCGGCTTATTATAGTGACGAAGGCTAAAACAACGAACACACAAGTTGTGATCGCTAGATGTTCGGTACCCTGGCTTGTGCTCGGAGTGACTTTGAAAGGCGGCTCCGCAACCTTGGCAAAACTCACTCATAACGAGCCTTCATTACTTCATAGTTATTAGGATGATGTTGTTTTACTTTTTTGGCGACAAATCGCTCGAGTTTACGGTTCATTCGGGTAAAAAAATGATCGGTGGATAAATCCAACGGATGAACCAGGGTACTTTTAATGCCTAATCGGTTAGATACGAGTACATCGGTCAGTAATTGATCGCCAACAAGCATCGCCGTAGATTTATCACTGGGAAGTAAGGCTTCAATGACAGACGTAAATGGTTTTTTACACGACCCAGAGCCTTTGATTTGTAAGGCATCAAGAAAGGGTTGAACACGGTAGTTATTGGAATTGGAGACAATATAGACCTCAAACCCATGGTCTTTTAGCTTTTGGATAAATTCTTGCATTGGTTTGGGGGGAACTAAGAATTCATAGGTGGTTAACGTATTATCTAAATCAAAAAACAAGGAGGTAATTCCTTGGTTTTTTAATGACGGAAGATCTAAATCATACGCACTGGATAGGTACTGACTTGGAATGAATTTATCCCACATGAGCATTTACCCAGTTGGTGATTAATGTAGCAGCTTGATCGGCCGCTTCCATCACGAAGTTATCAAAATCTTTCGTTTGTTCTTCACTTCCGACATTGTCAGAAATCGCTCGAACAATCGCGAAAGGAATACTTGCTTGCGCACAAATTTGGGCAATAGCTGCCGATTCCATGTCCACAGCAACGACCGGTTCGTCAATTGGGGTTAATACGTCTCTTGTTGTAACAAACGTATCGCCACTTGCTAAAAGACCTTGGTGAACGGTTGACGTTGATTGCTCGACCAATTGATTACGTAAGGATTCTGATGGGTAAAACAAGCGTGGTTCACCAGGAAGTTGACCCGGTTCATAGCCGAAGTTTTCCGCAAAGACATCAAAATACATCACGGATGTCGCAATTAATAAGTCATTGGGCTCTAAGGTAATGCCTCCGGCAACTCCCGTATTAAAAATATGCGTCGGTTGATATTTATCAATTAATAAAGCGGTGGTTGCTGCCGCATTGGCTTTTCCAATGCCTGATTGAACGAGCACCACTTCCGCTTTTTCAAGTTTACCTAAATAAAAGACACGTCCTAAAACCTCCTCTTGGGTGATCGAGGAAAGACGTGCTTTGATTAAATCAATTTCAACAGCCATGGCACCAATGATGCCAATCACTATTTAACTCCTTTGACCGTGACCGTAAAGGATTGACCGTTTTCTGATTTGTAGGTCACTTTGTCGCCTGTTTTTTTTCCTAATAAGGCTTTACCAAGCGGCGATTTATTTGAGATTTTCCCACTTAATGGATCGGTTTGTAAGGTTCCAATCACTTGGAATTTTTCCGCTTTGTCTTCACCAGCAAATAACACTTCAACGGTAGAACCTGTTGCAACAAGTCCCGAAGTGTCTTTTTTAATAATGACAAAGTTTTTTAAGATGTTTTCAATCTCGATAATACGCGCATTGATTTTGGCTTGTTCTTCTTTGGCCGAATCATAATCCGCGTTTTCACTTAAGTCCCCTTGGGCACGTGCTTCTTGAAGGGCTTTAATGTTTTCTTCGCGTTTGACCTCGCGAAGTTCTTTTAATTCTTTTTCGAGGTCCTTTTTCCCGGACTCGGTTAATTCATGTTTTACTGCATTGACCATGGGGTTCTCCTTTTTATGGTTGTAAGATTGATTTGATTTTGGTAATCATCAAGTCCACGGCCACTGAATGCTTATAGTGGTTAGGAATCATGATGTCAGCATGTCGTTTACTCGGGGCAATGAATTGATAGTGCATCGGTTTAACCGTTTCCAAATATTGTTTAATCACTTGGTCGACGGTTCGACCTCGCTCATTAATGTCGCGGTCTAGACGACGAATAAAGCGTAAATCGGGGTCCGTTTCAACGTAAACTTTGATATTCATTAAATCACGGATTCGCGCATCTTCCAATAAAAGAATGCCTTCCAAGATAATCACCTTAGCTGGATGAACGCGCTCCGTCTCGGACTTACGATTATGAATCGTAAAATCATACACCGGTTTATCAATTGCTTCGCCATTTGTTAAGGCAATCAAATGTTTGATAAATAAGTCATTGTCTAAGCTGTTGGGATGGTCGTAGTTAACCACGATCCGTTCTTCATAACTAAGGTCAGATTGGTCTTTATAGTAATCATCGTGTTTGATCACGATGACATCTTCTTTGCCCAGTGCGTCCATGATAATGTCCACAATGGTCGTTTTACCACTTCCTGAACCGCCCGAAACCCCAATGATTATTGGCTTCATTTGATCTCCTAGTCTTGAATGTAGGGTAAAAATTATTTCAACAAAACATCACTGCTTAACAGCAGTTATTGTAGCATATTTCCCTTAAAAATCATGCCTTCTTCGCGGGCTGTAAGACTGACACACTTAATCCATCCCCGACATCTAAAATCGTCGTTATAAAATCAGGATGGGATGTAAGAAAGGCTTTAAACGCTTCGAGTTTACGCGCCATGGTTCGTTTGTGTTTTGGAGCGTTTTCGACGGTTAATCCATGTAAAAAGTAATTATCACAAATCACCACACCCCCTGGTTTTAAGTACGGGGTAAAACGTTCAAAGAAGACTTGGTACTGGGCTTTTCCTGCATCAATAAATATCAAATCAAAGGTTGATGAGGGAATATATTCCAACGCATCCGTAAAGACGACCTC
>CAYTXT010000020.1:0-3681 GCA_964442245.1 uncultured Candidatus Izemoplasmatales bacterium | reverse complement strand
GCTTCGAGCTTACTCGCTTTGAAAGGCATTTAAGACTTCTTCAATCATGTCCCACTCATCCCTGGCATCTTCTGGAATCGCGGTTAGCTCGCCAATGAGTCCATCTTCCTCTTCGATATACGAGGACGCAAATACATTGCCCTCTTCATCATTTTGGTCGACATAAAGAACATAATTTTTATCCGTTTCTTCACTAAAAAAGGTAAATAAAATATCACATGTCATCTCAGTCCCATCGTCACGGGTAATAATAATCGTATTGTCACTCATCGGCTTCTCCTTTGGTCGAGATACGTTTGTAAAATTAGAGTAGCAGCTAATTCATCGACCTGAGCTTTTCGTTTCTCTTTTTTAACCTTACCAAATCGCATCGCATCATTCACTTGTTTTGAGGTTAATCGTTCGTCAATTAAGACAACTTCATAGCCTTTGGCTTCTAGTGCTTGTTGGAATGCTTCACTGCGTTTAGCGCTTTCGCCAATATCATTATTCATATGCTTCGGATAGCCTAGTGCCATTAAGGTAATTTGATGTTCTTTGGCTAAGACATCCAGCATTTCTAACGCTTCCTCAAAATCGTTCTCTGTAAAACGAAGAGTTGTTAAGGGACTGGCTAAAAACTCAGACGGGTCACACATCGCAACACCGCATGTTTTACTCCCTAAATCTAAGCCTAGGATTCGCATGATAACTCCTTCTTCACAAAGGCTAAAATCTCAGCAACTTTTGAGGTATCTTTCGCTCCTGCTTGGGCAAAGTCTTCTCGACCACCGCCATTACCACCGGCGATTTGAGCGGCTTTTTTCACCAAGTTTCCACAGTGAACGCCGTTGTTTGATTTTGCTAATAAGAGTAATTGATCATTATACTCACTTACAAGAAAGACTGTTCCCGTGCCGACTTTTTCGGCCAATCGGTCAATCAATTGTTTGGCGATATCTGCCGGGTAGGTCGTCACATGAGTGACTAAACACGAACCTTGAATGAGTGCATCAAAGGAAGATAGATCTTCTAATGCAGACGATGCTTTTTGGTCTTGGATTGTTTTTTCAAATTCTTTGACCAAGAACTGAATCTCTTGAAGGTAATCACGGTAGTTTAAAATATCGCGGTAGCTTCCCATGAGTAATGGGAGACTAGGGAGTGAAATCATTGCAGCTTGATTCTCTTTGGCGATGCGGTGGGCTTTATCAATGCTTTTTTGCGCTTCATGCGCAAACACATCGACCACACTGCGAATCGATTCAATTCCTTCCCCGGTATAGCCAGTGAAGCGGTAAATTCCCGCGCCTTTACTTTCAAAGCCCGCTAGAGCAAACGAATCGATATCATAGGTGTTCATGACATGGGTTCCGCCACATAAATCAACGGTGACATCCCCCATACTAACAACTCGGACTTTAGCGGAATATTTTTCACCAAATTCTGCGATGGCACCTCGAGCTTTGGCTTCGTCTAATGTTAATTCTTCCGTCGTGACCACATGACGTTCTTTAATCCATTGATTCGTCATCGTTTCGATTTCTAATAAGACCTCATCGGTAATTTCTTCATCATAGGCCATATCAAATCGTAAATATTCATGATTCACAAACGACCCACGCTGCGCGACTTGGCCTTGGAGTTTCTGGCGAAGCGCTGCATACATTAAGTGAATCGCTGAGTGATTACCCATCGTTCGGTAGCGTGTGTAGGGATCAACCTGAAGGTCCACGGTTTCTCCTACTTGAAAATCATGATCTTGAACCACATGGACATATTGTCCATTCGGTCCTTTTTGCACATCTAGGACCTCTAGGCCATCGATCGTGCCTTGATCATAGGATTGACCACCAGATTCGGCATAAAACGGAGTTTGATCGGTGATAACTAGATTATCAAAGACAGCAATGACAGTTGCGGTTGCTTCCAGTGAATCATAGCCAATAAAGGTGGAAGGGGTTGTAAATGCAACCAAGCGTTCATCTTGAAGGTTCATCGCCGTATCAACATTACGCGCACTACGAGCTCGTTCTTGTTGTTGCTTCATGTATTCTGCAAAGCCGTCAGTATCAACCGTTTTACCATGCTCATTCGCATATTCAATCGTTAACTCAATGGGAAAACCGTAGGTGTCATAAAGCTCAAATGCCGCTTGTCCACCAATGATCGGGGTATCGATACTCTCTAAGCGTTTAACCCCTGATGCTAAGGTGATTAAGAAGACTTCTTCACCTTTTTTAATCATTTTGATGATTCTTTCTTGCTGCGAAACAATCTCAGGATATGCTGCTTTAAATAAATCAATAACCGTTGGAACAAGTTGATATAAAAAGGCATCATGACGACCTAAAGAGCGACCATGTTTCATCGCACGGCGAAGTAAACGACGAAGCACATATCCTCGGCCTTCGTTACTCATCACCGCACCATCGGCTAATGCCATCACAAGCGTACGAATATGGTCAGCAATGATTTTGAATGACACTTGGCCGGTATAAGTTTGGCCTGTCAGGATTTCAATTTCAGTAATGATTGGTAAAAACAAATCGGTTTCAAAGTTCGTTTTCGCATCTTGAATCACGGAAACGATTCGTTCAAAGCCGCCCCCCATATCAATATTTTTTTGTGGGAGTTCGGGATATTCATCGCGGGATAATCCCGGTTTGGAATTAAACTGGCTAAAAACGATATTACCCATTTCAATGTAACGGTCATTTTCGATATCTTTTTCAATGACCTCGGGCGTAAAATCACCAAATTCTGGTCCTCGGTCATAGAAAAATTCACTATTAGGGCCACACGGTCCCGCACCAATTTCCCAGAAGTTATAGTCGGTTTTAATAATATGAGACGGATCAATTCCAAGTTTGACCCATAACGAATACGCTTCTTCATCGGTCGGATAGACGGTGAAATATAAACGGTTAATGTCTAGCCCAAGGTAGTTGTCGGAGGTTAAAAATTCCAAGTTCCATGACATCGCTTCTTCTTTGAAATAATCCCCAATACTAAAATGCCCCACCATTTCAAACATGGTTTGGTGGCGTGCTGTATACCCTACAGATTCAATATCATTTGTGCGAATGCACTTTTGTAGGTTTACAAGTCGTTTAGCAGGCGCGGGTTTTGACCCGTCAAAATATGGTTTTAAAGCTGCAACCCCGGAATTAATCCATAGTAAGGTCGGGTCATCTTCAGGCACCAAAGAAGCTGAAGGAATAACAGCATGAGCCTTTTCTTGATAAAACGATAACCACATGTCACGTAGTTCTTGAGATGTTCTAAATTTCATATCTCCTCCAAAAAAAAAGTCCTTGTCTAAGGACGAATCATCGCGGTACCACCTTAGTTCACTATTGCTAGTGCCCTTGACTCGGCTAACCCTCGAGACGGGGACATGTTTGGCATGTCTCATCAACCGTAGCAAACAATCACTTCCCGTCCTTGTTCCACCACCCCAAGGCTCTCTAGTCGGTCCATCATCATCCATCGGTTGATATTGATTTAGCTCATTTTACCACTAATAAGATAAACGCTTCAATTTATTCATATATTAGTAATGCTGTTGAAGTCGTTGCTGCAACGTCGTTTTACGTGGCGGAATGGTACGCGTTACCCCGTATTGTAACGCCTTAGTGTCACCAATTAGAATGAGCCGCTTCTTCGCTCTTGTTGCTGCGGTATATAATAGCTTCTTCG
>CAYTXT010000019.1:0-12664 GCA_964442245.1 uncultured Candidatus Izemoplasmatales bacterium | reverse complement strand
AAAACATTAACACCAGCTGACTTATCTCCCGGTCAACAATACGCAAGAACAAGTGAAGAATTACAACATTTATTTGCCGACTATCCGTCGGCCATTTCTAACGCGACACTCATTGCCTCGTTATGTGATGTCAGATTAGATTACGAAGGGTATTTGCTTCCTTCGTTTCCGACTGAACATGACCCTCACGATTACTTGGCCGCACTATCAACCAAAGGTCTTCAAAAACGCTACATCAACAAAGACAAACCACTCGCCATTTATCAAGAACGTCTAGCCTACGAGCTTGAACTACTTCAAAGAATGGGCTTTGATGACTACATGTTAATTGTCTATGACTTTGTTCGTCATGCGAAAAGCAAAGACATCCTCGTTGGACCAGGACGAGGCTCGGTAGCCGGAAGTTTAGTTGCTTATTGTTTAGGGATTACAAATACCGATCCGTTAGAATATGACTTACTATTTGAGCGATTTTTAAATCCAGACCGAATTACAATGCCAGATATCGATCTGGATTTTCCCGATGATAAACGAGAAGAACTTTTACTATATGCAAAAGAAAAATATGGTGACGATCACGTTGCATCGATTGTGACCTTTGGGACCTTTGCGGCTCGTAGTGCAGTTCGTGATGTGGCGAAAGTGTTATCCGTTGATAATGCGTTTGTGAATGAGCTAATGAAGTACATACCGGCTCAAGGGGCGCATCTTAACGAAGTCGTTCAAGATAAACATGTCGTGGATTTAATGACTCGTTATCCAGATGTACAACAAGTGATGGACATTGCCTTACAAATTGAAGGTCATCCACGACATTCATCAACCCATGCGGCAGGGATTATTATCTCTAAAGAACCATTACTTACCTATACGGCTCTTCAACAAAGCAGTGGACCGCTACAACAAACTCAATTTGAAGCCTACGATTTAGAGTCCATTGGTTTGTTAAAGATTGATTTCTTGGGCTTAAGTAACTTAAAAATATTAGACAAAACCGTTCAACTGATCAAAGAGTATACTGGCGAATCCATCAATTTGTATCAAATGAACTTTGATGACCCGAAAACCTTTACGTTAATGCGAGAAGGGAAAACACAAGGGGTCTTTCAATTGGAATCCCGAGGGATCCGCCGCGTGCTTCATGACTTAGACGTATCGACCTTTGAAGATGTCGTCGCAACGTTAGCACTTTATCGACCGGGTCCGATGGACTTTATTCCTGATTTTATTGCCCGTAAAAAAGGTAAAACAACGGAATATCCGCATCCAAGTATTGAAATGATACTTGCACCAACGTATGGGATTATCGTTTATCAAGAACAAATTATGCGCATTGCTAATGAGTTTGCAGGGTATTCGTATGCCCAAGCTGATTTACTTCGCCGTGCGGTAGCGAAAAAAGATAAAGATTTAATGCAAGCGCAGCGTAGTGAATTTATTTCGATGAGCATGGCCAAAGGTCGAGATGAAAAAGATGCGATTGCCATTTTTGATCTCATTGACCGATTTGCCAATTATGGTTTCAACCGCTCTCATAGTGTTGCGTATGCGATGATTGCGTATCAAACCGCCTATTTTAAAGCGAATTATCCACTATACTATTTAGCTGTTTTGTTATCGCATCATGTGGGAAGTAGCGATAATACCAAACTTTATATTGCCGAAGCCATGGGGTATCAAATCCCTGTCTATCCACCGCGCATCAATCAATCCGGTATCGACTATCAGGTCGTTGATGGAGGATTGTTAATGCCGTTTGTCGTGATTAAAGGTATCTCCACCACGATGGCCACCAAGATCATGGACGTTAGATCAACCCCATTTACATCTGCGATGGATGTCATCGAACGCTTATCACCCATCTTGAACAAAACACACTGGCAAGGACTGATTGATTCTGGAGCCTTGGATGAGTTTGGTGTGTCTAAAAAAGCATGGACAACGCAACTCGATGAAGCCATTAAATTTTTATCGTTTGGGTCCTTAATTGAAGATGCCGCCTTTCGTTTTGGTTCAGAAGAGTTTGATGAAGCGACATTGATGGCGAATGAGAAAAATGCAATTGGGATTGCGTTAACGCATAATCCGTTCGCGAAGTTTTCAAGCTACCGAAGCCAAGGATTTGAACCGTTAATTTATCTAAATGATCATTCAAAAGTAAAAACCATCGCGATGGTGTCATCCGTCAAAGTTATCCAAACAAAAACCGCTAAATCCATGGCGTTTGTGACGATTCAAGATGATACAATGGTGACGGAAGCAGTCGTGTTCCCCGATCTGTATGACTCGCATCAGTCACTGTTGCAACAAGGGGCGATGATGAAGTTTGAGATTACCAAACAAACCCGTCAGGGCAAACAATCGATGATTATTCAACAAATGGAGACCCTAAAGTGAAAAAAATAGCTGTCTTAACCTCCGGGGGCGATGCCCCGGGAATGAATGCTGCGATTCGCAGCGTAACCCGTACTGCACTAAGTAAAGGATTTGAAGTCGTTGGGATTCGTTATGGATACAAAGGCTTAGTTGAAGGCGATTTTATCGAATTTGACCGATTTAGTGTGTCTGAAAAGATTGATAAAGGGGGCACCTTTTTACGCAGTGCTCGCTACCCTGAGTTTTTGGATGTTGAGGTTCAAAAAGTCGGCGCACAGCAACTCAAAGACCAAGGCATTGATCATCTTGTAGTGATTGGTGGCGATGGGTCCTTTCGCGGTGCAGCTGCCATCTCTCGTTTTGGAATTAAAGTGATTGGCATTCCAGGAACGATTGATAATGATTTAGATTATACGGACTATTCTATTGGCTTTGACACTGCGGTGAATACTGTTGTTGATGCGGTGGATAAACTGCGTGATACGTCAAGTTCTCACCAACGCTGTAATATCGTTGAAGTCATGGGTCGTCATTGCGGAGATATTGCGATTCGTTCTGCGATTGCAACGGGAGCAAAGTATTTAGCAACACCAGAAACCAACTATAACCGCGAGTCCCTAGTGAAAGACTTAAAGCGCCAAATGGCGAATGGGATTAAATACTCCATCATCATCATGACGGAGCATTTAGACAACACCAATGAACTTGCGAAATATGTTGAATCGCAAACCGGTATTGAAACGCGTGCCACGGTGCTCGGACATATTCAACGTGGAGGCCGTCCGACAGCATTTGACCGTAGTTTAGCGGTAACGCTAGGCCGCCATGCGGTAGAACTGATTTCAGAGGGTGTTTCCAATCAAGTCGTCGGATTTAAAAATTCCTCCGTCATTAATATCCCAATGAGTGAGGTTGATACAACGCCAAAACGCGATCGTCAATACGATATCGATACCTTTGAAATGACGAAATAGGAGAACCCATGTTACAGAAAAAAACAAAAATTATTGCGACCTTAGGGCCAGCAACTAACAGCTTAGAGATTTTGCGTGAGATGTATTATGCCGGCATGGATGTCGTCCGTCTTAACTTTTCTCATGGGTCGCATGAGGAACAACTAGCACGTATTCAACTCGTTCGTGAGCTCAACAAAGAAGTCGAGTTTCCGGTTGCGATTTTATTAGATACCAAAGGGCCTGAAATTCGTACGCATAGCTTTGAAGGTGGGAAAGCTACCATCAAAGCCGGCTCGAAGGTGTTGATTCACATGAAGGAAATCACAGGGACTACAACTGAATTTAGTGTGAATTACCCAAAACTGATTGAGGATGTCTCGGTGGGTATGCCAATTTTGGTCGACGATGGATATTTAAAACTAATTGTTGATGAAATTAAGACCAACGATGGCATCATTGTCACCACCGCACAAAATACGCATACCTGCAAAAACACCCGTGGGATCAATGTACCGGAAGCGGATTTACAACTCCAATTTATAAGTGAACGTGACCGTAGTGATTTAGAATTCGGGATTGCGAATGATGTTGATTTCATTGCGGCAAGTTTCACCAGAACCAAAGAAGATGTTGAAGCAATTCGAGCAATTTTAGCCGAACATCAAAACGACCGCATTCAAATTATTGCGAAAATTGAGAACCGTACGGGCTTAAATCACTTGGATGAAATTATTGAAGTGGCAGATGGAGTCATGGTTGCCCGCGGTGATTTAGGGGTCGAACTCAACGTTGAACAAGTACCACTCATTCAACGTCAAATGATCGAGAAAGCCCACATTCAACGTAAGATTGTGATTACAGCAACACAAATGCTTGAGTCGATGATTGAGAATGTAACCCCCACTAGAGCCGAAGTTTCAGACATCGCGAATGCAGTCTTAGATGGAACCGATGCGATTATGTTATCGGGAGAAACGGCGATTGGAAAACATCCCGTCAAAGTTGTTGAAGTCATGGCCAAAGTCGCATCAACCATTGAACCCAGCATGAACATCGATAAGATGATTCGTCGTGTCAGTGAAAAAACGATTAATAATAAAAATGCCCGTGCGATCGGCAATGCGGTGGCGTATGCGGCCAAAGATTTACCCGTCGCAGCGATTATCAGTTTGTCCAACACTGGCTATACCGCAAAATTAATGAGTCAATACCGAATGGCTGTTCCGATTCTTGCGTTAGTGAAATCGAAAGCCATTGCTCGTAAAGTTGCGCTTAATTACGGGGTCTATGCGTATGTATTAGACCGTGAATTAGATAACTTTGAGAAAGCAGTCGCCAAAGGCGTGGAACACGTAATGCGCTACAAAACGATTCTTCGTGCGAATGGCGCTGACCGCGTGATTGTCACCGCAGGCTTGCCGTTAGGACAAACGTCCTCACAAACCAACACAATGCAAATCATTAAATTTAAAGACAATGAAGCGTGGCTACGAGAATGGAACTCGTAGCCCTTTTTTTTGCAGTGTATAATAGGACATATGTATAAACTCAAAAGTAGTTATCAACCGACCGGAGATCAACCCAAGGCCATCCAAGAGTTAGTGGAAGGGATCAAAAAAGGGCAAAAAGCCCATACCTTACTTGGCGCTACCGGAACCGGAAAAACCTTTACCATATCGAACGTCATCCAGCATTTGGACCGACCGGTTTTGGTCTTGGCTCACAATAAAACATTAGCCGGACAACTATATAACGAGTTTAAAGAATTCTTCCCGGACAACCGAGTCGAATATTTTATTTCCTATTATGATTACTACCAACCAGAAGCATACGTGGCACGTACGGATACGTATATTGAAAAAGATTCATCGATCAATGATGAAATTGATGAAATGCGACATGCAGCCACCGCCTCCATTCTAGAACGACGCGACACGATTGTGGTGGCGTCGGTATCTTGTATATACGGAATCGGGGACCCGGATGATTATAAGGCCCGAATGATTACCTTACGAGCGGGCGAGACGATGGACCGTGATGAGCTTCTTCAAAAGTTGGTTAAAAACTACTATGTTCGCAGCTCCATTGAATTTACGCGGGGCTCGTTTCGCGTGCGTGGGGATGTCGTTGAAATCTTACCTCCTTATCAATCAGAAAAAGCGATTCGACTTGAGTTCTTTGATAATGAAATCGAACGAATCCGCGAAGTTCATGTAATCACCGGAGAAGTAGTTCGAGATTTAAAATATGTCTCGATCTTCCCGGCCTCTCAGTTCGTTTCTTCCGATGAAAAGTTTGAAGAAGCACTTCGCCGCATCGAAGAAGAAATGCATGAACAAGTCGCGAAGTTTAAGGCCGAAGAAAAAATCATCGAAGCCTTCCGTTTAGAACAGCGTACGAAATACGACTTAGAGATGCTTCGTGAAATGGGCACCTGTAAAGGGGTTGAGAACTATTCACGTCATATGACCTTACGCGGCGAAGGGGAAACCCCATATACATTAATCGACTTCTTTGATAATGATTTTATTTTTGTGATTGATGAATCTCACGTTACATTGCCCCAAGTTCGTGGGATGTATAAAGGCGATCGAGCTCGTAAAGAGTCGCTCGTTGAATACGGCTTTCGTTTACCCAGTGCTATGGATAACCGTCCGTTAAACTTTGAAGAGTTTGAAGATAAATTAAACAATGTCATTTATGTATCAGCAACCCCTGGGGAGTATGAATTTGAACATTCCGACCAAGTCGTCGAACAAATCATTCGTCCCACAGGATTGATTGATCCGCATATTGAAGTACGTCCTTCCAAAGGTCAAATTGATGATTTAATCTCTGAGATTAAAAAACGAATCGCGAATAATGAGCGTACCTTAATTACCACCTTAACAATTCGCATGTCAGAAGACTTAACGGATTATTTAAAAGATATTGGCATCAAAGTCACATATTTACACTCCAACATTAAGTCCTTAGACCGGATTGAAATTATTCGTGAACTTCGTCAAGGCGTCCATGATGTGATTGTCGGAATTAACTTACTTCGAGAAGGACTCGACTTACCCGAAGTCTCGTTAATCGCGATTTTAGATGCGGATAAAGAAGGTTTTTTACGTAGTGAGCGAAGCTTGATTCAAACGATTGGTCGAGCGGCTCGTAACATTAACGGGACCGTCTTGATGTATGCGGATAAGATTACGGATTCGATGCAAAAAGCAATCGATGAAACCAACCGTCGTCGCACGATTCAGCTTGATTATAATGAAGCCAATAACATCACCCCGCAAACGATTAGTAAACCGATTCCGGATACGATTCGTATTACCACCGATAGTGAAGGTAACATCGATCCAAAACGATTAAGCCTCCAAGAAAAACAAGCTTTGATTAGTAATATTGAAAAAGAAATGCGTCAAGCCGCGAAGACGTTAGACTTTGAACATGCAGCGATGCTACGTGACTTGATGATGGAGCTGAAAGGAAACATATGATTAAAGGCATCGGAACCGATATCATCTCAATTCAGCGAATCTCGTTAGAGGACAATTTTATTGCGCGTATTTTAACTGCTGATGAAATTGCACTTCTGAAAGCGATGACCTCCACCGAACGCCAACAAGAGTTTCTAGCCGGGCGTTTTGCGGCAAAAGAAGCATTAATGAAAGCCTTAGGAACAGGAATTGGGGAATCGAGTTTTCAAGATTTTACAATTTTACCGGATGCGAAGGGTCAACCCCAATGCACCATCAAAGGGTATAAGGTCCATCTATCGATTTCCCATGATGCGGGGATCGCGATGGCGTTTGCTGTGATTGAACATGAATTATAAGAATATCGAGATTATTGATTATACGCATGATGGACTAGGAATCGGGAAAACCGATCGTTTTCCATTATTTATTAAAGGCGTTGCGATTGGCGATATTGTTGATGTTCATGTGACCAAAGACATGAAATCGTATGCCTTTGCCGCAGTTGAGCATATCCATCAATCCACCACAATTCCTGCGGTTTGCGAGCACTATGAAACGTGTGGTGGCTGTCATGTGATGCACTTAACCCCTGAAGCACAACGTGATTTTAAACAGCGTAAAGTTTCAAATGCGATGGTTCGTATTGCGAAATTAACCAATCAAGACATTCATGTGATGCCTGCGAATAAACCGTTACTTTACCGAAATAAAGTTCGCTTTCATGTGGTGAATGGACAACTGGGTTATTTTGAAGAAAAATCTCACCAACTCGTCCCTGTCACAAAATGTTTAGTGGCTGCTCCCATTATCATGGAAGCGGCCAATACGATTTCTTTTTTAGAAGACTTACGGGGTGTAACCTTACGAACCAATGAATCGCAAACACAACTGATGGTGATCCTCGAAGGACCCGTTAATCAAAGTGAAGCGATTACCTGGGCGAAAAATCAATCCGTGACGAGTTTATATGCGTTTGACCAAGATCTGATTCATCTATTCGGAGAAGAATCTTATCAAGAAGTGTATGGAAATTTGACCTTTTCAATTGGACCTAAGTCATTTTTCCAAATCGCACCATCAATGGCCTATCAAATGTTTGAAACTGCGTTATCGTGGGTCGACTTTGAGAGTAAACATGTGGTTGATTTATACTCGGGTGTCGGGGTGATTGGTCTATTAGTCTCAAAAAGAGCTCACAAAGTGACGATGATTGAATCCAACCCTCATGCGGTCACAGAAGCCCTCGCAAACATTGAAGCGAATCAAATTACAAATACTTCTGTCCTTCAAGGGTCGGTTCATCAGCATTTACAAAAAGTAGAAGGAATTGATGTCATTGTTGTTGACCCACCGCGTAGTGGACTCGATAAGAAGACATTAGAACTGATCATTGAGACTCAAGTAAACGAGTTGTTATACATTTCATGTGATCCTTCAACATTGGCAAGGGATTTATTGGTGCTAAAAGAGACCTATCAAATTATCAAAACTCAGTCGTTTGACATGTTTGCGCAAACGTCTCATGTGGAAACGGCTGTGTATATGGAGCGAAAACAATCATGAGTCATCAACGATTTAGCAATCCGATTATTCCCGGGTTTTATTCTGACCCCTCGATGATTCGAGTTGGGGATGACTTTTATATGGTTCATTCGAGTTTTGAATACTTTCCAAGTATCCCGATTTGGCATTCAAAAGATTTGGTCCACTGGCAACAAATTGGTCATGTCATCACACGTGCAGACCAAGGACTTGATTTACGGGATGTATCGCCAAGCGGCGGGGTGCAAGCAGCAACCATTCGCTATCACGAAGGGGTCTTTTATGTCACCTCCACGAGAGTCAAAAAAGAATGGCCTCGACTTGATTATCACTTTGTTGTAACAGCAACCGACCCACGGGGTCCGTGGAGTGAATGTCATTTTATTGACGATGCACCAGGGATTGATTCGTCGTTATTTTTTGATGACGATGGACAATGTTACTTTTTAGCTAACCGGGAAAAAGCCGATGCGAAGCATGGCGGAGATACTGAACTTTGGATGAGTAAATTTGATCATCATTCGATGAAACTTGTCGGAGACAAAGTGTCATTATGGGACGGAACGGGTGGGTATTATCCCGAAGGGCCTCGGTTATTTAAACATCAGAATACATACTTTTTAGTGATTGCAGAAGGGGGAACCCTTCACAATCACACGGTAACGATTGCCTCTTCGAGTAATGTTATGGGACCGTATGAATCGCTTCCTAATAATCCAATCCTAAGTCATAAAGAGTTGGATAAAACATATCCGATTCAAAATGTCGGTCATGCCGATATGGTCGAATTACTAGATGGTTCGTGGTGGGGAGTTTGTTTAGGGTCTCGGCCTCGCGGTGGTTTTTATACGGGAGGAAATACCATTTATTCCTTTGGTGGATACTACCGAAATTTGGGGCGTGAGACGTATTTATTTCCGATAACATGGAAAGCAAATCCTCTACGACCTGAGTTCAGTCCTGCGACCAACAAGATTGAATTGGAGTATGAGTCACCAAATCTGAAGACTCATCCCTTGATAGATCAACCACTCTCATTTTCAGCTGAATCCTTGGCATTAAAATGGGTCAGTATTCGTAACGAACAGCGAGATTATTTTGAAGGTAAGGCTGATCAACTCACCCTTGAACTTCAGCCATCAATGGAAGAGAGTTTCCTTGGTTTTCGACAAACCGATTGGTCCTTTGATTTTCAGGTTGAGATCGACATTAGTCATCTAAATGAGAATGACGATGTCTTTGTAGTAGCCTATATTAAAGAAGGACATTATATTGGCGTTCGTCTTCGCTCTTCATTGATTGAAATTCTAGATGCAACTCAAACCGTAATCGCATCGACTGAATCGGTAAACAAGAACCATTCAATTAGACTAGAAGCCCGCGATCAAGATTACACATTCATAGTGAATGAACAACTTAGAGCAACATTAGATGGTCGACCAATATCGTGTGATATGACCGATTCACATACTGGCGTTATGATCGCCTTATCAGGCAGTAGTTCATCGAAAACAAAGGTCATATGGTCGAAGGTATCCTATCAGGGATATGATAAATCGTGAGCTCAAAAAAACTCGAAGTTCTTGATGGTTATACCATCAAGTATCATGCGAACGGGCAAACCATTTGGTCCAAGGGAATCATCAGTAAAGACCAACCTCAAGGATACTGGGAATGGTACCGAGTCGATGGAACACTGAAACGCTCTGGATATTTTTTAGACGGTCATCCCATCGGTGAATGGGTTACCTATGATGCGTCAGGAAAACCTTATAAAACAACCTTAAAAAAATGAAAACAAAGCTCCTAGATAAAACCCAAATCAAAGATGCCGCAATGATCCTCCGACAAGGAGGCCTTGTTGTATTTCCCACAGAAACGGTTTACGGCTTAGGAGCAAATGGACTGGATGAAATGGCTATTGCAAATATATTCAAGGCCAAAGGTCGTCCTAGTGATAACCCGTTAATCTTACATATTCATGATGCTGATCAATTAAAAGAAATTGTCCATCATGTACCGGAGTCTGCCAAAATATTAATGAAAAAATACTGGCCTGGCCCCTTAACGTTAGTGTTTGAAAAGCAACCTCATATTCCACATAATGTGACAGCTGGACTTTCAACGGTTGCTGTACGAATGCCAAATAATGAAATTGCACTAGAATTATTGAAGGTTGTCAATGCTCCTGTTGCTGCACCATCTGCTAACCTTTCTGGGCGACCGTCTTCGACAAAAGTAAATCATGTGCTCGATGACTTAGACGGTAAGGTCGAAGCAGTCATTGATGGAGGAGATAGTGTCATTGGGATTGAGTCCACCGTATTAGATGTGACCACAACACCACCCACCTTACTGCGACCGGGATTTATCTCAATAGCTGATATCGAATTGGTTCTTGGTTACTCTATTCAAACCTCGTTAACATCAGAAGCCCCCAAATCGCCGGGAATGAAATATCAACACTATCAACCAAGTGTTCCTGTTTATTGGCGAAGTGGACATCGAGATTTGATTCTTCAAGAATTCAAGTCAACTAGTATAAAAGTATCCATTATTGACCATCCTACTGAACAGAACTTTTACGCCCTACTACGAGAATATGACAAAGACGGCGTCGAAGCGATTGTGGTTATTACTGACGATCCCGATACTTTACCTGAAGGGTTACGTGACCGATTAACCAAAGCATCTAATCAAAAATAAAAGGACTCTTACGAGTCCTTTTTATTATCCAGTAATGGAATTTGATACTTAATTCGTTCGAAGTATTTTTCCAAAATGATGGAACCAATAATGATAAACGGTACGGAGGATAGTAGTCGAATTAGCGTAAACTGAATGCCTAACATTCCCGCTTCCATGACCGTCATCGGAATCATAAATAAACTAGCAGCCGTCATGTACGTAAAAATACTACTGAACTTGGCTCCTTTATGAAACAGCGAGTTGGCTAACGGAAAGGCAACAAAGGTTCCACCAACGGTTGTGGATGCTAACAAAATTGAATATACAAATCGCATGGGATTATTGGTTTCCCCGAAGTGCTTTTCAATCGTTTCTTTTTTTGCCCAAACATCAAAGAGTCCAATTAAGATAAATGCGGGAGGTAAGATTAAGACCATGTCAGTAGCAAAGATGAGGAAGTTATCCCACACCGTGACGCCAAATTCAAAGTTAATCAACCAGGAGACTAACGCAAAACTAAGGAATAATCCAAAGATGATGTAGTTACGTGTCGACTTACTCATATGATTTCTCCATACGCAAAGCCCATTACAATGGCAATTAATCCTGCGACGATGAAACTCATAATGTTACGTAAGATCGTTGCTTTGGTGCCCATATATTGTTTTTCTAATGGATACGTCACCACCCCAACCAACATCAGTGAGGTGACAAATCCAGCAATCACCATATAAGGAACGCCCTTCGAAAGAAGAATTCTTGAGAGTGGATAGGCAATAAATCCAGGCATCATCGTAATCGAACCAATCCCTAAACTAAAGGCTAATCCTAAGAACACATTCTCCTGACCAAGTTGATTCACGATGAAATCTTCGGATAATAGAAGAACCACGGAGATTAGAATCAGTAAGGTTAGATAACTGGGTAATGTTTTGACAAATTTCATCCATCCACGCTTGATGCCTTGGATGGTTTTTTCTTTGCTAAAAAAGAATGAGACAACTAATGCAAGAGCCGTAACAATATAGAGTCCCGCATAGGTGTTAAATGATGTCATAATGCCTCCTTGAACACTTCTTATCGTAGTATATATCCATCTAGGTATATGTTTTAATGCTCAAAAAAAGCACCATATGGTGCTTATTTGAGTTTAATATAGCCGCGAAATCCACGAGCTTCATAATACGAATCTGCGCCATTATGATAAATGAAGACCCGTCCATAACGTGTATCACCAAATAATGCACCGCCATTTTTTCGAAGGGCTTCGTCCGTCAGAATCCATGATGATGTTTTTTCATCAAAGGATTCGATGGCTTGCAATTTGTGATACATGTTCTCATCTACTACATTTATCCCAATCATTTCTGCCATTTCAATGACAGAAGAAGTGGGTGGGAATTTTTTACGACCAAGACGAGCTTCTTTGTCATAACATAAACTGCGTCGACCTTTGGGCGACTCTTTTGCCATATCGACCAAATACCAATTACCATCTAAAATAACGACATCCGGCTCGCCACCAGAATCTTCCATCATATCAATGGAGTCGATTTGCATCGTTAGAAGTGTCTCGACATCCTCCCAAAACAACCCTGGATGACGGTGTCGATGTTGGTTAAATCTTGT
>CAYTXT010000018.1:0-14725 GCA_964442245.1 uncultured Candidatus Izemoplasmatales bacterium | reverse complement strand
CGACATCCTCCCAAAACAACCCTGGATGACGGTGTCGATGTTGGTTAAATCTTGTCATTAAAACATTCATTGAATTCATAAAATCTCCTTAAGACTCTTTTATCATTATAGTCAAAGTCATCACATGTGTTTAAGTCAGAAATAATACTAAGTAACAGTCAATTGCAAAAATAACATCATCCATTGGATGATGTTTTGATAGTTTGGTAAACACCCATTGAGAAATCATAGGTTTGTGATGAGGTTGGACTTGCAAGTGCATGAGGGGCAGGGGTCTCGGGGGTTGTGAAGTAAAAGAAGGTATCACGCACGTCCTGCATCGAGGGCTCTGCCAATAAGTAATGAATCGCTCGAGCACTAAATGATGGTGACTTTAAAAAAGGTTGAATCAAAAATTTAGAGAACGTTCGGTAGACGATTCCGTTATTAGAACCAATGTTACTTTTCACGGCTCCAGGATGAAGGGCATTGAACCGAATGGTAGGGTACCGAGTTGTAAGTTCATGCATAACATGAAGTTGGGCCGATTTCGATGCTCCATACCCTTTAAGCCCAGCATATCGTTTTTGTTCAAAGTTGGGATCGTTTGGGTCAAAGGCGCCAAAGCGATGACCTTCAGAGTTGATGAAGAGAACATGAGGGTTTGATGATTGTTTCAAATTATCTAATAGTTCTTGGGTCAGGATAAAGGCTGCTAAATGATTGACCGTTAACGTCTGTTCATACCCATCAGTGGCAATAACTTTTGTTGTCGAGTGTAGCCCTGCACAATGAATGATGGTATCGATCACTGGATGATTGTTCGCAATCATTTGTGCCGCTTTGGCAACTGCTTTTAAATCACTAAAGTCCGCGTTATACGCAGTAATCCGGTTTGGAAATTCGTTAACAAGACCATCAAGTTTTTCTTGGGAACGTCCCATGATGATCATCGTTACATCATCTTGAAGTAGACGCTTCAGGGTAACTTTTCCAATCCCACTCGTAGCCCCCGTTAATAAAATAACTTGATTTGATAATGTATGGTTTGAGGCAAGAATCGGTTTTCCAGCGCTTTGTAAAAAGGCGAGTTCAGCTGGTAATTTCATCCAAAAAACTTCCGCATGAACCAACGATAGAATCGTCGCCATCCAGGGATCCCATTATAAATATCTCCCCATAAATCGTAATAATCACGTTGTTCAATAATTTTTCCATCGTCGTTTAACGTCAAACGACTCATACCATATAGTGGTGTACTGGGTGCGCGACGAAATTCAGTCGTCATGATCCACTCAAAGAACAGGTGGTTTCCTTCTTCGGTTACATGACGAATATCCATATACATCGATTTACAACGTTTACTTAATCGGTCACACATTTCTTTGAATGGCTCAAAGCCATCCACATGTTGAATTGAATCATGAAAATGAATCGATTCATGGTAAAACGGGAAGATATGAGACCAGTCTGGTTTTCCTTCTCCGTTGTACGTCTTTGACCAATATTCTTTTAATATTTCAGGGGTTAGCTTCATGAACAACTCCTTTTATTTAGGAATATTGTATCACTGACTAGAATTCTCAGTAAGTTTTGAATGTCAAATCAAATAAAAATAGGTACAATTACTCCATGAATAAAAATCACTATGATGTTGTTGTCATGGGTGCAGGAATGGGTGGCTTAACTACTGCCAACTACTGTGCTCGAGCAGGATACCGCGTTCTGCTATTAGAAAAAGAGCCCAAAGCTGGGGGTCTTTTTGGTTCGTTTGAATCGGGTGATTACATTTTTGACCATGGTGCTAGAGCGGTCGAAAACTCGGGAATTATGTTTCCGATGTTTAAGCAACTAGGCATCAAGTTGGACTTTATTGGAAGTCCAGTAACTATTGGGATTGAAGATCAATTTGTCCAAATTGACTCTGATGTGGAATTAGAACCTTATATTCAATTACTTACTCATTTATTTCCTGACGAAGAACAAAAAATTCGCTTGATTTGTGCTGATATTGTCAAAATTAGTCAAATGACGAATGTATTATATGGGTTTGATAATCCCTTGTTCTTGGATGACTTTAGTGACAAAGAATACTTAATGAAAGAACTCCTTCCGTGGACCTTTAAGTTATTATCAACCCTTCGCAAGACGAAGAAGTACTTTCATCCAGTCCAAGAGCATTTAGAACGATATACGTCAAATCAGTCGCTGATTGATATGATTATTCAACATTTCTTTGAAGATACGCCAACCCAGTTTGCGCTCAGTTACTTTACGCTTTATACCGATTACAACTATCCTAAAGGCGGAACGAAACAAGTCGTAGCCGCGATGGTCGATAAATTCAAAGAAAACGGTGGAATGATTTTATTAGAATCTGCTGTTGAATCCATTGATATCGATCAAAAAGTCATCACGTATAAGGGTGGTGAAGTCCATTACTCCTATGCCCTATGGGGTGGTAGTGGGAAATATCTGCATGACCTTGTTAAAACATCTAAACCAAAACTACAAGCATTAAATACCAAGAAAAAAGTAGAACTCGCGACCAAAAAAGGAGCGGATTCTGCGATGACTGTCTTTATGAAAGTGAAAGATAAAGGACGTGCCTTGGCGAAAAAAGCTGGGATGCATACGTTTTATACCCCGATCAAAGAAGGTCTATCTAAACATCCGTTATCAATGATTAAAGAAGGATTGTCCTTCAGTAAAAACAAACAAAAAGTATTGGACTGGGTGGCTCGTTTTTATGAACTTAATACCTTTGAAATCTCTGTCCCTGTCCTTCGTGATGAAACCTTAGCGCCTAAAGGGGAATCAGGACTTATTGTCTCGACCTTAATGGATTATTCGTTAGTGAAATATATTCAAGAACAAGGTTGGTATGAAGAACTAAAAGAACTGACCAATCGTTTATTTGTTGATATCTTGGATCAATACTGGTTACATGGACTCAAAGAAAATCTGATTGACCGTTTCTGGGCGACGCCACTAACGATGGAAAAGTTTGCCTCGACCTATCAGGGAAGCCTCAGTGGGTGGTCATTCCGTAATTCACCATTACCGTCTGAATTTTTATTCTCACGCGTGAATAAGACCATGCTTACAGGGTATCCAGATCTCTTTCAAGCGGGTCAATGGGCATTCGCCCCAGCAGGATTACCTACCGCAGCATTAACCGGTAAATTAGCCGCCGACAAAATTATCAAGCTATTGAAAAAGAAACGATGAATTCTTTTGACAATTATGTGAAGGAACTTCAAGAACCGGCTAGGTTACGGGTATCAGAAATCATAAACATGGCAGATGAGGTCTTACTAGGGGCCGAGAAAGTCATTGTCTATGAGATGCCGACATATCGATTGAAAGGCAAGAATGTGTTTCATGTTGCCGGTTACAATAAGCATGTTGGGATTTATCCTGGCCCTGTGGTTATGAGGGAGTATTTATCTCAACTTGCTGACTATAAGACTTCAAAAGGGACATGGCAAATTCAGCATAATCAGCCATTACCAACGGCCATTATTCAAGATATGTTAGAGCGAATCCTAAAAGGTTCGCTATAATAAAAGCGAGGTATAACATGGAAAAAAAATATGTGTTAAATGATCCACTCGGATTTCATGCGCGACCTGCGGCGATTGTGGTTGGTATTTTTGCGAAAGCATCATCAACAGTCAGTATTACTGCTAAAGGCAAAACGGTCGATGGAAAATCCATTCTTCAAGTCTTGAGTTTGGGTGTTAAGGGTGGAGATGAAGTAAGTATTGCCATTGAAGGCGAAGATGCTGAATCAACATTTGTTCAAGTCGAAGCCAAAGCATCAGAGAGTAATCCCCCATTATTTCGATAGCCACTTCGGTGGCTTTTTTTCTTTTACAACAATTTTGCAAACCCAAAATCGTGGTAACCATCACCTAAAAAAATGTTTGATATTGATACTAGTAATTGTGAAAAATTTGTGAATGTAAAAACCGCGAAAAATGCCTTAACCACCTTATTGTAAACGATTACATAATATGGTAAATTGTAACTAAAGTAACGGACAGACCAAATCATGTTGATGCACCAACATATCTGGCATGAGTCGTTATCAAAACCCTGCGCGACAGGAGAAGAAAGGAAGAATTATGTCAAATTTTATTAGTGAGTTACTAGGAACATTTACTCTCGTTCTATTAGGGAACGGAGTAGTCGCTGGTGTTGTGTTAGCAAAAACGAAATCAAACAACGCTGGTTGGGTCGTTATTACAATGGGTTGGGGATTTGCGGTATTAATGGGGATCTTAGTTGGTTTCCCAAGTGGCGCTCACTTAAACCCTGCGGTATCGATTGGATTCTTAGTCGAAGGATCATTAACGTTTAATGATTTCTTAGTCTATGTATCAGGTCAAATGGTTGGAGCAATCATCGGGGCAGCTGCGGTTGTGGGTCTATATTGGAACCATTACCAAGCAACCGAAGATGCAGGATCTGTATTAGCAACATTCTCTACAGGACCAGCGATTCGTAACACTGGCGTCAACCTATTCTCTGAAGTATTAGGAACCTTCGTTTTAGTGTTCGTCATCTTCATGATTGGTAAAAACAATGTTACTCCTGCAAACATCCTCTTAGTTCCATTCCTCGTCATGTCCATTGGTATGTCGTTAGGTGGAGTTACCGGATATGCAATTAACCCTGCTCGTGACTTAGGACCTCGTATTGCGCACTTCTTATTACCAGTTCCTAACAAAGGCGATTCAGATTGGGGTTATTCTTGGATTCCTGTCGTTGGACCCCTTCTTGGTGGGGCATTAGCGGCCATCTTAGCTGGATTACTGTAATTACTAAATAACAACACATTTTAATAAAAGAAGAACAATTACAGTATGGCGATTCGCTTACTGTAATTGTTCGTTATAGGAATAAACTACGAAAGGAAAAGTAAATGAAAAAAATTATTAACCGCGTTGATGATATTGTCGAAGAAATGTTAGATGGTGTTGCGGTCGCTCATGGAGACTTGGTTCACCGTGTTGGACGCACACGAGTCATCGCTCGTAACTATGAAGGCAAAGGCAAGGTCGGAATTATTTCTGGTGGGGGTTCTGGACATGAACCAACTCATGGTGGCTTTGTTGGCCAAGGAATGTTAGCGGCTGCTGTTGCCGGGGATGTCTTTACTTCCCCAACACCAGACCAAGTCTTTGAAGCGATTAAAGCGGCAGATAAAGGCGCTGGGGTCTTTATGGTTGTGAAAAACTATACCGGTGATGTCTTAAACTTTGAAATGGCCAAAGACATGGCAGCGATGGAAAATATCGATGTCGAATACTGCATTACTGATGATGACATTGCGGTCGAAGATTCTCTATATACTGCAGGTCGTCGTGGAGTTGGTGGTACTGTTTTTGTTCATAAGATTTTAGGAGCTCATGCAGAACGTGGCGCTTCCTTAAAAGAACTCAAAGCATTAAGCGATAAACTGCTTCCTGAAATTAAAACCTTAGGACTTGCTCTTCATGCCGCAACCGTTCCGGCTGCCGGTAAACCAGGGTTTGAACTTCCTGAAGATGAAATTGAATTCGGGATTGGGATTCATAATGAGCCAGGATATACTCGCGCTAAATTACGTAGTTCTGCGGAAATGGCAAAAGAGTTTTATGACCGTTTGAAACATGGTTATCCACTTAAAGGTGGCGATAAAATCGCGGTCTTAGTCAACGGAATGGGGGGAACTCCATTAATGGAACTTTACGTGTTTGCGAATGATGTCTTTAATTTACTTAAAGCCGATGGCATTCATGTAGAAAAAACAAAAATTGGAAACTACATGACTTCGATTGATATGGAAGGATTATCCTTAACATTCCTTCGCTTATCCGATGGTCAATGGTTGAAAGACTTGAACGAACCGGTTCATACTCCTGCTTGGTAATTTCTAATGTTAACCAAAGACAACGCACTCGAGTGGATTCGCCTGTTTGGTGAAGAAATCATTGCCAATAAAGAGCTACTAAGTGAATTAGATACCCCGATTGGTGATGGCGATCACGGGTATAATATGGCACGCGGATTACAAGCGACAATGGATGCATTACAAGCCACTCCACCGGCGACATTAGCAGATGTCTTTAAAACCGTTTCAATGCAATTAATCTCTAAAGTAGGCGGGGCATCCGGACCGTTATATGGATCAGCCTTCATGGGCATGATTAAAGCCGTTGGGGCCAACGAATCCTTAGATCATGAAGGAGTGACCCAAATGATTCAAGGCGGTCTTGATATGATTGTCATGCGAGGCAAAGCCACCACGGGAGAAAAAACCATGGTGGATGTTTGGACTCCTTGTGTTGCTGCACTACAAGAAGGGGTTATAACCGAAGAACAAATTACAACGTGGGTTGATGCAACAACACCGATGAAAGCGACCAAAGGGCGTGCATCCTATTTGGGCGATCGAAGCATCGGACATACGGACCCAGGTTCCTACTCGTCAGGACTCTTTTTTAAAACCATGCTTCGAGCAGGAGTACTCTCGTGAGAGGAATTCTCATCCTCTCTCATGCCAATGAAATTGTAACGGGTCTTCAGCGATTACTGGCTGAAGTAGCCAAAGATGTTCCGATTACGATGGCAGGTGGATTGGAAGATGGTTCGATTGGAACCAGTTATGATTCGATTGTTCACGCTATACACTCCAATCCTGCGGATGAACTTTATGCCTTTTATGATTTAGGGAGTGCAAAACTAAATCTAGAAATGGCGATGGAGTCTTCTGAAAAACAAATTACAATTTATGAGGTTCCGTTAATTGAAGGCAGTTACATCGCCGCTGCGTTACTCCAAACCGGCGTGGACGATGACGTCATTCAAGCGAACCTCGCACCGTTAGTTATCAAATAAACAAAAAGCACGGTCGTATTATCAACCGTGCTTTTTATATACAATAAAGCGAGGTGAAACTATGAATGTAATCTTTACCGGAATGAATGGAACCGTTGCGCCTGTCGTAGCGAAGACCTTTGAAGCTAGTGGCGTTACTGTTACCCCTTATGATCGCTCTGTTGTTAGTACAACAGACGAGTCTCAAATCAAAGAATTTATTACATCAAATCAACCGAAAGCGTTGTTTCATTTTGCAACTGGTCCATTAGAATGGGCGGAATTGTTAGCAAAAATCACCTTTGAACTTAATATTCAAATGATTTACATCTCAACCATTAGCGTTTTTGACTCCAAACTGTCTCAAGCACCGTATACCCCAGACATGGAACCAACGGCTCAAGATGATTATGGGAAGTATAAAGCTAATAGTGAAAAGGCCGTCTTAGCAGCAAACCCCAATGCCAGTGTGTACCGTTTATCCTGGCAAATAACCGATAGTGTATCGAATAATGGAATGCTTCGATTCATCAAAGAACAAATCGACCGCCAAGGTGAAATGCGAGCCTCAAGAACGTACTATCCTTCCGCTGCCTTTTTAACCGATACGGCCGATGCAGTGTATGATACTTGGACTAGACTTGGCAAAGGTGTTTATCATATGAACTCCAATGATAATGTCAGTTTTTATGATTTGATTGTCTATTTAGCAAATCAGTATGACTGGATTGTTGTGAATGATAAAGCGAAAGCAAGTCGTGATCACCGAATGATTGATGAGCGAGTTCGGATCAAAAAACTGTCGGAATATTTAACCTAAGTTTGTGATATATTACCTCTATGAGGTAAATATATGACAGAAAAACGAACGATATTAATGGCCTATATTGCATTGCTGTATGGGACATTCATGTTATTTAGCTTAATTAGTAGTTACTTTGCGTTTGAAACCGATCAATGGAGTTTCTTTTATTACTACTCGTATCAAACCAATATCTTAGTCACAGCATGGTTACTGCTTTACTCACTGAGTGTCTTTCGCGGATGGAAGAAGGTTTATGATTTTGTAACCTTACGAGTCGTAATGACAAGTTTGTCGGTTTACATGGCCGTGGTGTATCTGATTGTTATCTTTATTTTGGAGCCATTATTTCAAGGGCTATGGATTCCGCTAGCTGGCGAACATGCCCCGTTTCTTCATATTACAACGCCGATTGTGATGTGGATGTATTACTTCTTAATTCCTGGCCACGGCAGTCTAAAGCCGATTCAGGTGTTATATATTGAGATCTACCCCTTTATTTTCTTGCTCTCGAATCTAATCATAGGAGCAACCGTTAATTTTAACGATGGAACGCCAGCGTATGCCTATGACTTTATTAATCCAAGTACATACTCGAATATCTTTGGATTTATTCTTCAAATGGTTTTCTTACTCGTCTTCTTTAGTTTATTTGGATTAGGCTTACTGCGATTTAAGAAATACATTAATAACGCTTACTTTGGAATCAAGTAGTGAACGGCCCGTGGGGGCCGTTTTTTATTGGTATAATGCAAGTGGTGAAAATATGAAATTACGAGATTTTAAATACTTCTTTAAAAAACATCAAGTCACAGTAAAAAATGTAAATGTGGTCGGCGAAGACTTTCGCTTGATAGAATTTGAAATACCAAAAGGATTAGAATGGCGAGCCGGCCAACATGGCTTCTTTAGCTTTGGGGAAACCTATTCGGATGCAAAAAAAGAATATCCCTATAGTATTTCCAGTATTCAAAGCGAAGGGGTTCTAAGAATTGCCGTAAAGATTTATCCGCCCCTTAATGGCTATAAAGAAAAGATGTTGTCATTAAAAAAAGGCGATAAAGTAACGATGCGTGGACCGGTCGGTCCAGTGACCTTACAAGATAGTTATTCGCCAGTGGTTGCTGTTGCGGGTGGAATCGGAATTACACCCCTGAGAGCATTACTAAAACAAGCCGTTCATCATCATGAAGACCAAGTCTTTCACTTAATCTATTCATCGGAACAAGAATATATTTACGAACAAGACTTAAAAGAGTTGATTAAAAATTATCCAACAGCAAGTATAGATTTTGTTCGCGGCGTCGAGGACCCGAAAGAGTTAACGTTAGCGGATGCGAAGAAATATGGAAATAAAGCCTATTATTATATCTCAGGCGGCAAACGGATGATTCTTGCCTATGAGAAGATGCTTCAAGCGGAAGGGATTCAAAAAAAACGAATCTTTCGTGATCCGTTTTACCGATTTTAGGAGGCAGTATGCGTCATGTTGTAATCTTTGGTGCAGCATCGGGATTTGGCAAACGTCTTAGTTTAGAACTGCGTGACTTAGGTCATAAGGTTTATGGAATTGACCGAAGCAAGGAAGGCTTAGCAACGCTACCAAGCGACATCACAACCTTTGTTGCGGATGTCACTGATGAAGCATCGGTTCAGGCAGCCATTGATGGCGTGATTAAACAAACGGACCGGATTGATGTTGTCGTCAATAATGTTGGCTACGGCATGTATGGTCCAGTAGAACGAGACTTATCTGAGATTCTTCATCAGTTCGATGTCAATCTATTTGGGTATGCACGAGTCAATAATGCGGTCCTTCCGATTTTACGAAAACAAAAATCGGGAACGATTATTTTTACTGCTAGTGTGGTGTCGCATATTTCAACGACTGGACTCGGATGGTATGCCGCAACCAAACATGCGGTGAAAGCCATGGCCGAAGCCCTTCGAATGGAAGTTATGGATTTAGGGATTCATATTGTTCAAATTGAACCGGGGGCCGTGAAGACGAATTTTCACTCAACCGCGAATAAAACCTATCCTAAAACAATTCCTAATGATTACAACTATGTGATGACGCATTTTGAAACGTTTCAAAATAAAATGTATGCCAATGCGCCGAGTGATCGCTCAACCATTAAAGCCTTTGTTCATGCATGTACTTCAAGTAACCCTAAATGGGTGTACCGTACGACATGGCAAGCCAAGGCGTTTGCGTTGTTACGCCCTCGCTTACCATTAAAATGGTATACGGCCCTCGTACGAATGGTCGAAAAGTAATATGGTATAATCGTACCGACTTCGGGTAAGGATATATGCTAAAAAAATTTGTTCAAGCGTTTAGTAAAACCCCAATTCGCACCTTTGTGACCCTGTATGCAGGAGTGACTTTTCTTGGTGCGCTTTTTTTATGGTTACCAATCTCTCAACAAGGATCAAACCCCTTAAGTTTTATTGATGCGTTATTTGTCTCGGTCTCTGGGGTTTCGACCACGGGATTATCCACGGTTGTTGTCGCAGAGCGCTTAAACCGCATCGGACAGTTGATCTTGCTGTTCTTAATTCAGTTTGGTGGAATTGGTCTGATTATGTTTGTCGGCTTTATTTGGCTGACCACAGGAAAAACCATTACCTTAAGTGAGCGTAAGCTGATTGCGACGGACCAAAACCAAATTCGAACCTCACAAGTGGTTAAACTCATTCGTGATGTCTTATTAATTTTGTTTGTGATTGAAGGCATCATGTTTGTCATCATCAGTGCGTATTTATATCTTCAAGGATACTTCCCGCTTGGGGAGAGTATCTTCCAAGCTTTTTTCTTAACGATTTCCTTAACCGCTAATGCTGGCTTTGATATTACCGGGGATTCTTTATTACGATACCTCAACGATTATCCATTCCAATTGATGGCGATGTTCTTAATGTTTGTCGGAGCGGTTGGATTCTGGCCTCTTGTGGAAGTCAAAGATTACTTCAGTGCGAAGATGCAAAAGAAACCGTTCCAATTTTCGCTTTTTGCGAAAGTCTTAGTCACGATGCATGTGGCGCTTTGGGTATTTGGGGCAATTTTAATTTACGGGATTGATGCCGCTACCTATTTCGCAGACAAAGGGGCGTTAGAAACAATCTTTACAAGTTTATTTATGAGTTTAACGACTCGTAATGCTGGGTTTTCGACCATTGATGTCTCGCAGTTATCGCCTGCGACCCATTTAATGATGTCAGCGTTAATGTTTATTGGTTCGAGTCCAAACTCCGCCGGGGGCGGAATTCGTACCTCAACCTTAATTCTAGTGATTGGGGCGTTATTATCGTTTTCGCAAAACCGTAAACAAATTGTCTTACAGAAAAAAGCGATTAAACCAGAAACGGTTTATAAATCGTTACTTGTGTTTATTGTTGCGATCTTCGTTATTGTGACCGCAAGCTATTTAATGTTACTCGTTGAACCGTATGGGTTTACCGAGATTATTTTTGAAGTTTCGAGTGCCTTCGGTACCACAGGATTATCCTTGGGGATTACCGCTGATTTACATGTGTTCTCGAAGGCGGTACTCATTGGTGTCATGTTCATTGGCCGAATTGGGATTGTCTCCTTATTATTGGTCTTTACGTCCAGTGATGACATGAACCGAATTCGTTATCCCGAAATTGATATGATCGTAGGCTAATATGGCAGCAGGGCTTTTTTGTATTCCTGGATACACTGAGATTGGGTTAGATACGTATGCGTATGTAACTGAAATTTTGGCTGCTCATCATTTGCCGTATTATGTGATGGAAAATCAAGCGCACGGAATCAATGATGACATTAATGATTTCAACTACAAACTGGCATTAGCGAAAGCCGAAAAAGAATATTTGGCCTTCATGAAGGATTATGATGAAGTCTATTTAATGGGCTTTTCCATGGGGGGTGCAATTGCATCCTACTTAGCAACCCGTTATGGTTGCGATAAGTTGGTCTTAGTCTCTCCCGCCTTTAAGTACGGCCGAACAACGCAGTTACTCACCGATTTTCTCAAGACGTTTGGCGAAGACAATCAATACCCTTCCATCCTTGACTTGTTTAAGGCCAAAGCCGGCGAGCGTAAAGAAATTATCCGTCGATATATGCAACAAGAGTTTGGCGATAAAGGCGGGGCTTATTTCACGATGTTTGACCGTTTGGATAAAGTGAAACCAACGAGCTTCTTGAACTTCACTCGCTTGGTCGCGACTGTGAAAAAAGAATTAAATATCGTTGATATTCCGACCCGAATTTATCAATCCGAAAACGATGAACTGATTCCGGTTGATAGTGCATTTTGGATTTTCTCCAAAATAAAAACAGAAGACAAACGTCTTATGTTCTTATCTGGACCTCGTCACCGTATTTTAAACTCCAGTGTTAAAGAAGAAATCACCGAAGATGTTATTCGCTTTTTATACGGATTAAACCTTACATTAGAGTAGTGATGAATCAGGATCTATAAAGATTGTTTTATATTTAGCTACTGAAACAAAACTGCCAGGACGCCCTGGTATTTTTTTTAGGTGTTTCACATTCGTGTATTGAACCTCAACACTTGATGAATATTTTGCGGTGGAATATAGCGCGGCTAAATTCGCCCCGTAACGAATCGTGGCTTCTGATTCTTTAGAGGATTTCGCTACCACATGGGCACCGGGTTGGTCTTTGACGTGAAACCACAAATCATCTTTGCTTGCGAGTTGGTGAGTAATCAAGTCATTCTTTTTCGCATTGGTTCCAACTAAGAAATCAACGCCCTCATGTCGGAAGGTAGTGATAGTTGGTTTTTGGGATTGCTTTTTGGTTTGTGGGGTTGGTTTGAAGATTGCTCTGATGTCGTCTAAATCCTCTGGGGTTGCAATCTCTAAATCAAACAAGAGTTGATCATAATATTCGATGTCTTGATGTACTTCGTCTAATTGTTGATGTAGATGGTCAATCGCTTTTTTTGCTTTTTGATACTTCTTGTAATAGAGGGCGGCCATTTGTTTGGTGGATTTGGTTGGATCCACAGGGATTTTGATTGACTGACCTTCAAAATCTAAGACATCGATAAAAGAAACCCCTTTGGTATCAACCGATGGATTGGCATATAACAAATCCCCGTAGATTCGAAATTGATCACGGTTCCCTGTTTCTACCAAGTCTGCCTCTAAGTTTGCTTTTTTTGTTTCTGCTTTTGTTTTCTTAGCGAGGACAGCTAGTCGTAAGTCTTTGGTGATTTGAGAAAAGCGTTGTTGATGCAGCACATCAACATACACATAATCCAAAAGCTCTGAAATGGTGTTGAAATGAACCGAATCACTAAATACATCAAGGCTGTGCCAATGATTGGAAGTAGGAGAATAAGAAGGACTTACATCGTTAAGTGAAACAAGTTTACCGTCTTCCACGGCATTGGCAAGTAACGAAGAGATTCCTTCATAGGCCATGGCTTCTTCAAAGCTTCGTGCAGTAAAGGATTTAAATGGATTGGGTTTTGTGGATTCGGGATAGGTATAGATTGAATTGGGTAATACCGTTCGCTTTGCATTACTAAAAGGTGGAATACGGCGATACGAATCAATCACAACCCCGTCTTTGACAACAAATAAATTACTATGACGACCCATTAATTCAGCAATCAGTTGATAACGATCGACATCGCCGTAGACATTACGGCGTTCAATCTCAATGATAATGACACGGTCATTACCGTGTTGATGAATGCCGGTAATAAATCCTTGGTCAATATGATGACGACATATCGTTAAAAAGTGAGATGTCTCTTGGGAAATAATCGGATGGTTTGTTTGATGGATGCGGGCAAATTCAGGATGAGCCGAAAGTAATAGATCGATATTTTGACCGTGTTGATAGCACGTCAAATAGAACTCATCTTGGGGTGTTTGCCGAACCTTTTGGATTTGGCAACCGATGAGTGTTTGGAGTTCTTGGGTTAGATGATGTAATACAACTCCATCTAGTGGCATGGTTGGCTCCTCATCATGAGTATACTATATCTTTTATTTTGCCTTGCCTTACGATATAATGAGAAAACATGAGGTGAGGCATGAAGCTCAATAAAAAAGGTCTACTCGTCGTCATCTCCGGTCCATCCGGAGTGGGAAAGAGTACGGTCCGCCAAGCCCTTTTTTCGATGAAAGGCCATAACTTAGTGTATTCGGTCTCAATGACAACGCGTGCACCGCGTGCCACTGAGAGTGAAGCCGTCGATTACTATTTTGTATCGAAAGAGGAGTTTGATCGCCGCATCGAAGAAGATATGTTCTTAGAATATGCCGAGTTTGTTGGCAATATGTATGGCACACCGTTAGATAAAGTTGAAGAACTTTTAGACCAAGGTAAAGAGGTCGTCTTGGAGATTGATACCGAAGGGGCCTTACAAGTTCGTAGTAAAATGCCGGATGCGATTATGATCTTTATTGTTCCACCGACCAAAGAAGCCTTATATGAGCGTCTTCGACGTCGCGGAACCGAATCCGATTATCAACTCGAAAAACGAATTGAAAAAGCGAATAAAGAATTTAAACTTGCCCACAAGTATGATTATATTGTGGCCAATGACGATGTGGAAAATGCCGCGGACAGAATCTTAGCGATTATTCGTGCGGAGCATGCGAAAACATCACGAAGTATCCATAGTTATTTAGATATCCTGGAGGATAATAATGCGTAGAGTAAATGAAGCACGTAAGTTTGGAATGAGATACCCATCGATTGATTTATTAATTGATAAATCGGGTTCCAAGTATAAGCTTGTCATTGCAGCCGCAACGAGAGCTAAAGAGATTCAAAAGAATAATGAAACGTTGATTGAAACCTCATGTGTGAAGCCTGTCGGCCGCGCATTAGAAGAAATTTTATCTGGCGAAGTCCGATTAACCAACAACAAAGGATGACACATAACTTCGGTTAGGTGTCTTTTTTTATATGATTGCGAACGTCATTGTTGATGTAAACATCAAACAACTAAATCGACCCTTTGATTATCTAGTTCCGACAGAACTAGAATCTTTGGTTGAGCCCGGAAGCCGGGTTCTTGTTCCCTTTGGCGCTCGTAA
>CAYTXT010000017.1:12876-14965 GCA_964442245.1 uncultured Candidatus Izemoplasmatales bacterium | reverse complement strand
AAAAAAGGAGACGAATCTCCTTGTTGGTTTATGGCGGAGGAAGAGGGATTCGAACCCTCGCGCCGGTTTCCCGACCTACTCGCTTTCGAGACGAGTCCCTTGAGCCGCTTGGGTACTCCTCCAGCAAAAATTATTGTAGCACAGTCAAAGAACGAATATGTCAATTGATAAAACTGGGGTAAAATAGTATCAGAGGTGAGATCATGCAACATGCGAATGAATTCGTCATCGACAAGTTTCAAGACCATGATGTGATTTTTTTAGGAGAGAACCACGCCATCAAAGAAAATGTTGATTTTGTGGTGAACCTCATCCCTGAACTTGCCAAAAACGGAGTACTTCTATTAGGGATGGAATTTGGAGCGGTAGAAGATCAAGCGAAATTAGACGCCTTAGTAACTGCAAAAACGTTTGATGAGCAACTCGCAAGAGATCTTTTATATTCCTACAATGTTGCCTTCCCCTATCAAGAATACATGGATATTTACCGTGCCGTTCATAGCGTAAATCAGACCGCTAAGGTACCGATGCGTGTCTTAAATTTATCCTACCGTTATGACTGGCATGAATATAAACCGCCTTATACTCCAATTAAGAAACGTCGTGTTTTTCACCGCGGTGATGTTGATCATTTTCGTTTCCAAGTGATCAAAGAAGAAGTACTAGATAAAAAAGCAAAAATCTTAGTCTTAACAGGAACGCCTCATGCGTTAACCCGTTATCAATTTATCTATAAGAGCAATGACTGGCTCGGTCAATTGGTTTATCAAGTGGCCAAAAAACGAGTCTATACCATCGCTCTTCATGAATTTGAGCGAAGCTTAAATGGGGAATATCAACCCTTAGACCAATATGCACTAGAAAGTCAGTTTGTTCAGGCAGGTCATCCAATAGGTGTGGATTTGCATGAAGACCCCATCGGAGATGTCGAGACCTACTCTAAATATGCGGATGGATATAATAAGCTTCGTCTTCAAGATGTCTTTGATGGCTATATTGTTGTATCGCGTTTATATGACCGCACCGGTTGTACGATTGATTATGACTTTTTAAAAGGCAAAGATTATAGCGATGTGTTACTTCACTTTCCCGATCCCGATTGGCATGTAGTACCGCAAAATGAAGAAGAGTACTGGCGTTTTGTCGAAGACTATGTCGATTTAACAACGCGTAAAATTGGATATTTGTAGTCAATGGGACAACTGTATTTACTCTTAGGCGACCGCTTTTTAGTCGATAAAAAACTTGCTGAAATTCGTCAAGATGTTGGCGTGGATGAATATAACTCGGTGGTGTATGACGCCGAGGATTTTGACTTGTCGACAATTGTTGCGGATGCACAAACGATTCCCTTTATGTCGGATGAAAAACTAGTAGTGATTAAACACATTAGTTTTGAAGCCTCGGATTTACTGGGTGATTTTTTAGCCTTAATCGATGATATTCCTAGTTTTTTACACTTGGTTATCATTCCCTCAAAGATCGATAAAAAGACTAAAGTCTTCAAACGTATCAGTAGTGTAGGGGAAGTCCATGATTATGAAAAGCTCTCCGCCGAACAACTGCGTGAATCGATTGTTCATTTTCTCGATCGCCGGATGATTAAAATTGAACCCCAAGCATTAGAAGAACTTGTTGCTCGTGTTGACATGAACGCTGAAAGCGTGATGCATGAATTATCGAAAATGGATAACTACTTTGCCCAAGGCGATACTGTTACCTTGTATGATGTAGAAATGCTAACACCGCGTAATGTGGAAGATGATGTCTTTCAACTCATTAACGCTGTTGTCGCGAAACAAAAACAACCGGCACTTGCGATGTTATCGGATTTACTCAAGAGTGAAGATGCGATGCGTTTACTCACTCTGATACAAAACAAGTTTCGTGAAATTAATTACACCAAACAGTTACTGATGAAGGGATTTAAGAAAGAAGATTTAATGCGGTTGTTTAATGCGTCAAAAGGCCGTGCGTATTACATGGAAAAGAATGCATCGTTACTCAGTGAAGACGAACTTCGATATCAACTCGATCAACTTGCTGATACGGAGTTTTCCATCAAAAAAGGCATCTTGGATAAACAAGT
>CAYTXT010000017.1:10018-12776 GCA_964442245.1 uncultured Candidatus Izemoplasmatales bacterium | reverse complement strand
GCTAAGATTGCAAGTTTTGATTTTTGACGAGCAACATAGTTTTTATGAACAATGCCACTTGCTTGAGCAGAATCTAAGGTCTTGAAGGCGAGGCTTACTTGTTCTTTAATGCTGCTTTCTTTGCCTGATTCAATCGCAACATGCGCTTGCTTTAATACGTTTTTTAAACGAGTCTTTTTCGCCGCGTTTGCCGCTTTGGCTTTATCGTTCGTTCTAGCTCGTTTGATTTGTTGTTTGATATTTGCCATCCCTACACCTCCAATAGCAAAAAGACTATAACATACCTACCTCTAACATGCAACATCCTCGCCGTAGTTTTGGTGGTTTGTGGTATACTTTTGCTTGAGGAAACCTATGACAATCCCCAATATATTAACAACAATTCGGATCTTCTTAATCCCTGTGATGGTCGTTGTATACTACTTAGAACTACCAGGTGAAGTGGTTGGAACCAGTATAAATTTCTTCATTATGGCAATCATTTTTGCAGTGGCAAGCTTGACCGATTTAGCCGATGGATACATTGCTCGTAAATACAACTTGGTAACGACATACGGCAAGTTTATGGATCCGTTAGCTGATAAGATTTTAGTCGTATCCGCGTTACTAATTTTAGTTGAAGTGGGACTCGTCCCAAGTTGGATTGTAATTATCATTGTTGCCAGAGAATTTATGGTCTCAGGACTACGAATGTTACTGTCTGACCAAGGCATTGTGCATTCAGCAGGATGGTCTGGCAAAGTCAAAGCCGCTGTGACCATGGTGGCGATTGTCTTACTCTTTATAACTCCCTTACAAGAACTTGGTCTCATTGGAATATATATTGCTGCGATGTTAACGCTATGGAGCGGCATGCAGTACTTGCTTGATGTAAAAGAAATATTTGTTTCGAAGTAAAAAACCAAACTCGAAGTACCATACAAATCGGAGGCGTTATGGCAGATAATCGTGCAAAAGCATTAGAAGAAGCATTAAAGCAGATTGAAAAACAATTTGGGAAAGGCTCCGTCATGAAGCTGGGCGATAAAGCCCATGTTGATGTGGAGACAATTCCATCCGGGTCCATCGCGTTAGATGCGGCTTTAGGCATTGGCGGATATCCGCGAGGCCGTATTATTGAAATTTATGGACCTGAGAGTTCAGGAAAAACGACGTTTGCGCTTCATGCAATCGCAGAAACACAGAAAAAAGGAGGCACTGCCGCCTTTGTCGATGCCGAACATGCATTAGACCCTGTGTATGCGCAAGCATTAGGTGTAAACATTGAAGAATTACTGTTATCGCAACCTGATACAGGAGAACAAGGATTAGAAATTGCGGAAGCCTTGATTCGTTCTGGAGCGGTCGATATTGTTGTTATCGATAGTGTAGCCGCACTTGTTCCCGAAGCTGAGATTCAAGGAGATATGGGTGCATCCCATGTTGGATTACAAGCTCGTCTAATGTCACAAGCAATGCGTAAGCTATCCGGGATTATAGCGAAAACGAATGTGGTGGCGATCTTTATTAACCAGATTCGTGAAAAAGTAGGGATCATGTTCGGTAACCCTGAAATTACCCCAGGTGGACGTGCCCTTAAATTTTATTCCTCGGTTCGCTTAGAAATTCGTCGCGGGGAAGCATTAAAAAATGGAAATGATTTAGTCGGGTCCCGCACGAAAATTAAAGTCGTAAAAAACAAAGTTGCTCCACCGTTTAAAATCGCAGAAGTCGATATTGTCTTCGGTCATGGAATTAGTAAAGAAGGCGAAGTGTTAGATATTGCGGTAGAACGAGAAATCGTAGAAAAATCAGGAGCTTGGTTTGCCTATAAAGGCGAGAAAATCGGCCAAGGCCGTGAGAACGCTAAATTATTCTTAAAAGAAAACCCCGCATTACTTGAAGAACTAGTCACATTACTTCGTAAAAAAGCATAAAAGACACGCGCTGCGTGTCTTTTTCATAGTGATGGAAAGCATTTGCGAAAGCGTGTTCATTCGTTGTATAATCTAATAGATTATTGATTCAAAAATATAAATACCCAGTAAAGAGGAGGAACGTCTATGGACGGATTATTAAACTCTTTACTTGTTCTTTTAGGTGGGGCCGTCGTTGGGATTATCGTCGGTTACACTATTAAGACTTTTCTTGATAAAAAAACAGGAAATGATGCGCAAAAACTTGCATCGAAACTACTAGAAGACGCCAAACAAGATGCGGATTCTCGTAGCAAAGAATTAATTGCAGATGCGAAAAGCCAAGTTGCTGAATTAAAAGCAGCGGCGGATCGTGAAATTAAAGACCGTACCCGTGTTGTCACGGAGTTAGAAGAACGCTTAACCAGTCGTGAAGAACGTCTGGAAAATCGAGCGCTCAATTTAGACAAACGTGAATCTGCAATTAACCAAAAAGAAGAGACTTTAGAGAACCGTAAAGCGGAACTCGAAGAAAAGAATAGTAAAGTAGATGCTTTGATTCAAGAGCAAGAAACAAAACTCATCGAAATTTCCGGATTATCCCAAGATACCGCGAAATCGATGATTTTAGAACGCGTTGAACAAGAAATGGCTCACGAGATTGCTGCCTTCATGAAAGAACAAGAAGCCGAAGCAAAATCCGAAGCCGATCGTCGTAGTAAAGTCATGTTGGCGAATGCCATCTTGCAATACTCGAATGATGCGACACAAGAAAAAACAGTCTCAGTGGTCACCTTACCGAATGATGAAATGAAAGGTCGAATTATTGGCCGTGAAGGTCGTAACATTCGTGCCTTAGAAGC
>CAYTXT010000017.1:6206-9918 GCA_964442245.1 uncultured Candidatus Izemoplasmatales bacterium | reverse complement strand
GTCTTGAAACACTCGATGGAAGTGGCCTTCTTCACCGGTAAACTAGCCGTGGAATTAGGTGAAAATGAATTACTTGCTCGTCGTGCCGGACTGCTTCATGACATCGGTAAAGCGGTGGACCATGAAGTCGATGGATCACACGTCGATATCGGAATTGAACTATGTTCACGCTATAACGAAAAACCAGAAGTGATTAACTCGATTGCGTCTCACCACGGCGACTATCCTCATGAGAGCACAATTGCGGTCTTAGTGACAGCAGCGGATAAATTATCGGCAGCTCGTCCAGGAGCCCGTAGTGAATCGATGGAGAACTACATCAAACGCTTGCGACAACTCGAAGAAATTTCTAATGCCCAAGAAGGCGTGGATAAATCCTATGCGATTCAAGCAGGTCGTGAGATTCGTGTGATCGTCAAACCTGAGGTTGTCGATGATGTCAAAGCCTATCAAATGGCACGAACCATCAAAGACGAAATTGAAAAATCAATGACGTACCCGGGAACCGTTAAAGTCACGGTTATCCGCGAAACCAGAGCCATTGATGTTGCGAAATAAACCTTCTTTTAAGAAGGTTTTTTCATCGGAGAATCTATGAACATTTTATTTATTGGGGATATCTTTGGATCAATCGGTCGCGACTTGTTAGTTCGTGAACTTCCCCGAATTAAAGAAACCTATCAGCCGCATGTGATTATAGCAAACGGTGAAAACATTACGCATGGTCATGGCATCAGTAAAGAGCATTTTAAATTGCTAATGGAATTAGGGGTTCATGTCGTCACAATGGGCAATCATACCTGGGGTCATAAAGACATCCATGAGATTATGAAAGAATCTAATAAGCTTATTGTTCCAATGAACTATTTACCTGGGGTGGAAGGAAACCGTGAGGTTACCTTTGCCTTTAATCAAACGACCATTCGTGTCATCAATGTCCTAGGCCAAGTCTTTATGAATGATAATGTCAGTAATCCGTTTCTTGCGATGGATGAAGCTTTATCAGAACAAAGTGCAGACATAACGATTGTTGATTTTCATGGGGAAGCTACTTCAGAAGCGATCGCGTTTGGCCATTATGTCGACGGACGCGTTAGTGCGGTGTTAGGAACCCATACCCACGTACCAACTGCGGATGCAAGACTATTACCAAAAGGAACAGCCTATCAGACAGATGTCGGAATGGTGGGGCCATTAAACGGAGTCATCGGAATGCGCCAACAAGAAGTGGTCGCTAAATTTGTCACCGGACTCCCGCAACGCTTTACGCCCGAAAATGAATTTCCGGCTCAGCTTAATATGACCTTGCTAGAATTTGACGGAAATAAGGTTGCAAAAATCACGCCAATCAATGAGATTCATCCGCGCTAACATTGAAACATCCTTAATTTTTATGTAGTATTAATGTCTGGAAAACCAATGAAAGATTATAGTAAATATTTCCAAGTCCCGAGTATGAATGAGGCGCGTAAACGCACCTCAGATGTGGTTCCGATTGATTATTCGATCGACCCACAGTTTATAGGGATTGGTCAGTCAAAACATTACTGGATCCAAACGTATGGATGCCAGGCCAACGAAGCCGACTCCGAGATGATCGCGGGTATTTTTGAGCAGATGGGATTTGACGAAGCGAGTGGCCCAGAAGACAGTGACATCATCTTACTGAATACCTGTGCAATTCGTGATAACGCCGAACAGCGTATCTGGGGTGAATTAGGTCGCCTTTCACGTTTAAAACAAACCAACCCTGATTTAGTGATCGGGATTAGTGGTTGTATGACCCAAGAAGAAGGGGTCGTCGACCGACTCTTGAAAAAGAATCCGTATGTGGATTTAATATTTGGCACGCATAACATTCATAAACTACCGGAATACATCTACCAATCGTACTTTGAAAAAGAACGCGTGGTAGAAGTCTTTAGTATGCCGGGGACGATTCAAGAAAACTTACCAAAAAAACGTAAACAAAACCACAAAGCGTGGATTCATATTATGTATGGCTGTGATGAATTTTGTACGTACTGCATTGTGCCATATACGCGCGGAAAAGAACGCTCTCGTCAGCCAGAAGATGTGATTAAAGAAGTTGAATCACTGGTGGCGCAAGGCTACAAAGAAGTGACCTTACTCGGTCAAAACGTCAATGCCTACGGCAATGACTTAAACCGTGGTTATACCTTTGGGAACTTACTTTTTGATTTAGATAAAACCGGCATTCGCCGCATTCGTTTTACATCACCACATCCACGCGATATGGATGAATTAACAATTCGTGCCTTTAAAGAATGTGAGAGTGTTATGGAACACTTACACTTACCCGTACAATCCGGCTCGAATGCCATCTTAAAGAAAATGAACCGCCATTATACCGCGGAGCATTATTTATCGATCATTAAACAAATGCGAGACGCGGTGCCTGATGTCGCGATTACCACCGATATTATCGTTGGCTTTCCCAATGAAACCGAAGACGATTTTCAAGCAACCTTAGATATGGTGGAAATGGTTGAATATGATGGTGCCTTTACGTTTATTTATTCGAAACGTGATGGGACCCCTGCGGCTAACTGGGATGATTCCATCAGCGCTGAAGAAAAGAAAGACCGTTTTGATCGATTGATTGTTGCAACTAAAAAATATGCGAATAAGAATAATGATAAGTATGAAGGTCAAATTGTTGAAGTCTTAGTCGACGGGGTGTCTAAAACTGATGAGACGATGTTATCGGGTTATGACCGTCATAATAAACTCGTGAACTTTAAAGGCGATGCCTCGATGATTGGGGACATTGTCTATGTTCAAATTATCGAAGCCAAGACATGGTTCTTGCTTGGCGAACAAGTCGATTTATAAAATGAACGAAAATCTGCTCCATCACGCCCAACGATCCAGCGAGGCGATTGCTACCTTTTGTGAGAATTACAACATCGTGCTGAACAAGCACGTTTTGCGTTACGCCCTACTCGAACAATTACTTGAAGAAGCCGCCTTATCCACCGAAGAAAAACTTCCGTCATCGATTATTTATTGGCCGATTAACATGATTGAAAAGTTCATCGAACAACGCCATGAAGGCATCGACCATTATGGTCTTCGCTTGCGTTTATGGCACTTGTTGTATCGTTATCAAGACCAACTCTTTTTAACTAGTGATGACTTTACGACAACAAAACAAGAACAAGTTGAAGCCGATACGTTATTTGACATCCTTCGTCTGCCTTGTTTTCAGGATGATTTTTCCAGTTATATGGGACAAAAGACGGCTCACTTACCCTTGGATGAAGAAACCACAACATGGCTTGGCCATCTTGGCCTTGCGGATTCATGGGACCAAATTAGGAATAATAACCCATCCCAGCACCAAGACGTCATTCATTTAGAACTACCTGAGATTTATCTCGATGAAGAAGAACTTGTCGAAGGCGCATTTCCCGCGTTAAACAAAGGACTGGAAGATGCAGTAAAACAAGCATTAGAGGGGGAGCGATTACTCGAAGCCAATCATCCGTTTAAACGACTCTTTTCATCCTTTCAACGACCCAAAGACAAATGAACTGTTTTGTTTGTGATCAACCTGTAATCAACATTCCAACGAATAATGAGTATCTAACGTATACATGCCCTGAATGTGGCATGTATTTTCAAGACCAGGGATTAACCCCTCGTGAAGAACAAGCCCGTTATGAGCTTCATAACAATATACCTGATC
>CAYTXT010000017.1:2029-6106 GCA_964442245.1 uncultured Candidatus Izemoplasmatales bacterium | reverse complement strand
TTTTTATCGTGGTGGTATCAACGCGATCCCACTCACCGAGTCTTTTATACAAAAAAAGGTCTCGAGCGCCTGGCCCAAAAGCTGGGTCTGACTGTGACCTTTTCGAATAATCATAGTATAATGGTGCTAACAAGAGGAACGTAAATGTACGCATTTATCAAAGGAATCATTGTCAAACAAACAGCGAACGTTGTGGTGGTCGATACCGGGTCTGTCGGGTATCAACTTTTAACCCCCAATCCGTTCGTTTTTTCAAAAGGCAAAGAAGTCCTCATTTATACATATCAACATGTCAAAGAAGATGCGATTGAACTGTTTGGCTTTGCCAAAGAGAGTGAAAAAGAATTGTTCTTAAAACTCATTAGTGTCAAAGGTCTCGGCCCCAAAGGTGCGATGGCGATGCTTGCCACAGGCAATGTCGATACGATCATTGATGCGATTGACCGCGGCGATGCCGATTATTTACGTAAATTTCCTGGGATTGGTCCCAAAGCTAGCCAACAAATTATATTGGACTTACGCGGTAAACTCGCGATAGAACCAACCTTATCGCCCGCCTTAACTGATGTCAGTGATGTCTTACAAAGCTTAGGCTACTCCGCCAAAGAGATTGCCCATGCGATGAAACAACTACCTCAAGATGAAACCTCCGTCGATGTGCTTGTGAAATTGGCCTTGAAAGCGATGATTGGCTAGCATGCAAGAGTTTAATAAACCCTTTGAACAAAACGAAGAAGCAACCTTACGCCCGCAAGAGTTATCCAGCTACATTGGTCAAACCAATGTGAAAGAGATGATGCGGGTCTTTATTCAGGCTGCCAAAATGCGCCAAGAAACCTTGGACCATGTGTTATTGTATGGGCCTCCGGGGTTAGGTAAAACAACCTTAGCGTATATTATTGCGAATGAAATGGGTGTCAACATCCGCATCACCTCAGGACCTAGTATAGAAAGGCCAGGGGATTTAGCGGCGATTTTATCGAGTTTACAAGCGGGGGATGTCTTATTCATTGATGAGATTCACCGACTTCCTAAATACATTGAAGAAATTTTATACCCGGCGATGGAAGACTATAGTCTTGATTTAGTCGTCGGTAAAGACAATACAGCACGCAGTATTCGTATCGATTTACCGCCGTTTACCTTAATCGGTGCCACGACTCGTTACGGCGATATTTCAAGTCCGTTGAGAGACCGTTTTGGCGTCGTTGAAAAATTAGAATATTACACCGAAGACGAATTAACCGAGATTGCCAACCGTAGTGCGAATATTTTTGATGTAGTGATTGGACAAGACGCCGCCAAAGAACTGGCAATGCGTTCTCGAGGAACCCCGCGAATCGTCAACCGCTTATTAAAACGGGTTCGTGACTTTGCGTTAGTCAAAGGCAACGGTCAAGTCGATTTACCGATTACTACCTACGCCTTAGAACAACTTCATATTGATCCGACCGGCTTAGACCGAACCGATAAAGAATATCTACTCGGAATTATCGAACGCTTTAATGGAGGCCCTGTTGGGGTCGAAGCCTTAGCTGCTTCGATTGGCGAAGAAGTGACGACCTTAGAAGATGTCTATGAGCCGTTTTTATTGATGCAAGGCTATGTTCAGCGAACACCACGTGGACGAATCGCCACCGAAAAAGCCTACCGACTCTTAAACATTGACCGAGGCACCTTGCTATGAAGTTGAGTGAATTTGATTACCATTTACCGCAGCATTTGATTGCGCAGCATCCGCTTAAAGACCGCTCTTCCTCACGGCTCCTTGTCGTGGACCGTCAAACTAGTGAGTTATCGCATCATCATTTTTATGATATTACGCAATATTTAGAACCCGGTGATTGTTTGGTTGTCAATGACACGAAAGTGTTACCCGCCCGTTTAATCGGGGTCAAAGAAGAAACAAATGCGAGCATTGAGCTTTTACTGCTTCATGAGATTAGTGGAAACAACTGGGAATGTCTAGCAAAGCCCGTTCGACGTTTACATGTGGGAACAACCATTACCTTTGGTTCATTATTAACCGCTACGGTTACCGCAATTAAAGACCAAGGCATTGTCGAAGTAACCTTTACATATGAAGGTATTTTTTATGAGGTCTTAGACCAACTTGGTGAAATGCCGCTTCCTCCGTATATCAAAGAACGATTAGACGATCCCGATCGTTATCAAACGGTCTATGCCAAAGCAATGGGAAGTGCTGCTGCCCCTACAGCGGGTCTTCATTTTACGCCAGAATTATTGGCTGAGATTCAGGCCAAAGGCATACCTGTGGTTCAAATTACCCTTCATGTTGGCTTAGGAACGTTTCGTCCTGTGAGTGTGGATGATGTGAGTAACCATCAAATGCATGAAGAGTATTATGAAGTCAGTGAGGCCGCTGCCACACAAATCAAACAAGCCAAACGCGTCATTGCGGTCGGAACGACCGTGGTTCGAACCTTAGAGACGATGATGAAACGTCACGGACAAGTCCAAGCAACCTCGGGCTGGAGTGATTTATTTATAACCCCAGGATTCAAGTATGAGATTGTCGATCAACTCATTACCAACTTTCATTTACCTAAATCAACGTTATTAATGCTGGTCTCAGCTTTTTCCAGTAAAGAACTGATGATGAAGGCGTATCACGAAGCCATTGAAAACGAATACCGTTTCTTTTCCTTTGGTGATGCGATGTTAATTCGATGAATGCGTTTGATGTAACCAGTCCCGTCCAGCCGTTGATTGCAACATGGATATGGCGAACACTACTAACGAAAGAACTTCCTCAAGCGGATGATATTACGGTTCGTGTTTTTGGGGAGGTAAACGTTCAAGGGTTAGAGACTTATTTAAACGAACGGTTCTCAATGTCTAAATGGTTTGTTTATATTTATGAAGACGACCAACCGGCAATTGAATTTCGATCACCCCAAGAAAAATATCACTACGAAAAGTGCAATATCGCAAAAGCGACTGATACGATAGAGCTATATCATCCCGATCAATTACCGGAAGCGACACGTAAAGTGTGGCGTGATTGGTTTAAGGTGTTTGAACAAACGCCGTATTTAATGATGCTTCCCAATCAAGAGACCGCATCTTTACTATTACTTTGGGTATCGTTAGCCAAAGAGCAGTTTCCGTCACTCATTAAAGATGATTGGATTGATGCTTTTGTCACTGCGGCTGAACTTGCTATGACAGCTGAATTCGAATGTCAAACAGAAGCAACACAAGCAGCCATGGTCGGAACTATATTTTTGGGTCGATTAATCAATCAACCAGAAAGAGTCCTTCTTGATAAAATGGCCGAAGCCCGTAATTTTTTTTCTAGTATCACCACTATTAATATAGAAGTACTAAGACAGATTCACCAATGGGTGATTTATGATTACATTCAAGGTTAAAACGAAAGATTCGACCTCGTTTGCGCGCACCGGAGAACTGCAAACCCCGCATGGGATAATTCCCACGCCGGTGTTTATGCCGGTGGGTACGCAAGCAACGGTTAAAACATTAAGCAAAGATGAAGTCGAACACGTAAGTGAAGGCTTGATTTTAGCCAACACGTATCATTTGTGGTTGCAACCGGGCCATGAGATTGTCAAAGCTCAAGGCGGTGTTCATGGCTTTAGTAAATGGCCACATGCGTTATTAACCGACTCCGGTGGCTATCAAGTCTTTAGCTTGCAAGACAATCGAAAAATTGTCGAAGAAGGAGTTCACTTTCGCCACCATAAAAGTGGAGAAGCCTTGTTTTTATCCCCTGAACTAGCGATTGAAATTCAAGAAGCTTTAGGGGCTGATATTATTATGAGCTTTGATGAGTGTCCGGACTTTCATGCGGATGATACCTATATGAAAGACAGTGTTGATCGAACACTTCGCTGGGCAAAACGTGGCAAAGATCATTTATCAAGTGACCAAGCATTGTTTGGCATTATTCAAGGAGGCGGAAATCTAGCCCTTCGTGAGTATTGTTTAAACGAATTAGAAGCGATGGACTTTCCTGGATTATCGATCGGTGGGTTAAGTGTTGGGGAATCCAAAGAAGACATGCTTAGAGTCCTAGATCATCTAGCTCCATTA
>CAYTXT010000017.1:0-1929 GCA_964442245.1 uncultured Candidatus Izemoplasmatales bacterium | reverse complement strand
AACGTACTCAAGAAGCTATTTGCGCCATTTATTTAAAGCCGGAGAACAACTTGGGCCTCGACTCGTCAGTTATCATAATTTATACTTTTTAAAACAATTGATGGCAGGAATTCGCCAATCAATTGATGAAAACCGGTTTGATCAATTTGATCTCGCCTTTCGAAAGAAGTATTTCAATGAATAAAACGATTGGATTTGTGAGTGGAATCATTATTGTTGTTGTCATGGGGGTTTCGTTTGCTTTAAGTTTTGTTAGCCCGTTACGATTTATTGAACCGGTCTATAGCAATACACCGGTTACAAGTGAACTTAGATCGAGCCTCAATTTAGATGAGCGATATTTCTTACTCACCTCACTCTTTTTTATGGAGGATGAGATTCAATCGCTTGATTATGTAAGTAGTGTTTCGATTGAACGTGAATGGCCAAACCGACTACGAATCAACTTGGAAGCAAGTAATCCAGTAGCATGTAGTGAAACATTGTTGTTTTATGTCGATACGAATCTTCCACGAACGGTAGTGAATGACCGACTATGTCAAAAGGCAGCCGTTACTCTTGGCGACGACCTATCAGCAGAACTTCGAGTTCAACTACGATCATTAGATTTGTTACTGTTGCAACAAATAACAACAATTACCGAGTTGCCAGATTACATTATTGTGTCTATTGCTGACATAGAAGTGACATTATATCCGGATCAACTGGAAAAACTGTCAAGCATCGTGAATCAGGAAATTTCAAGTAATAACATCGATATACGTGCGAATTATGCATGATAAATTGTAATTGTATAGAATCTAACTTATAATTAAGTTTGAAGTCTCAATTAAGGGGGCAATCAGCATGTTCATGAATGATAGCGAATTCAGTTCCGGTCCAGTATTAAAAGTCATTGGTGTAGGTGGGGGAGGCGGTAATGCCGTCAACCGCATGATTGAAAATGGTGTCCAAGGGGTCGATTTTATTACGGCCAATACGGATGCTCAAGTCTTACGCTTATCCAAAGCCGACACAAGAATTCAATTAGGAAAACGTCTTACCAAAGGTCTTGGTGCGGGAGCCGATCCTGAAGTGGGAGAAGCAGCCGCTGAAGAATCACGTGAAGAACTTCGTGAACTCTTTGATGGAACGGACATGTTGTTTATTACTGCCGGCATGGGTGGAGGTACCGGTACCGGTGCGGCACCTGTGATTGCTGAACTTGCGCAAGAAATGGGTATATTAACCGTTGCGATTGTCACCAAACCTTTTACCTTCGAAGGGGAAAAACGAACCCTAGCAGCCGAAGAAGGACTTCGCAAACTTAAACCGCATTGTGATACTTTTATCGTCATTGAAAATGACCGATTACTTTATGCATTAGACCGTAATATTAATATGTTAGAAGCTTACCGTGAAGCTGATAAAGTTCTACGTCAAGGGGTTCAAGGAATCGCGGAAATGATTGCGGTCCCTGGACTTATTAACGTTGACTTTGCGGATATCCGAACAGTTATGAAACAAAAAGGAACCGCCTTAATGGGCATCGGAATCGCGACAGGGGATTCACGTGCCGTGGAAGCCGTTCGTCGTGCGATTCACTCTCCACTTCTAGAACAATCGATCAACGGGGCAACGGATGCCGTTGTTAACTTTACGAGTGATTTTGAAATCACCCTAGAAGAAGTTAACGAAGCGATCGCAGAAATTCATAACAACTCCGTTACGGACATTAACGTCATCTTTGGATCAGCTATTAATCCAGAACTTGATAACGAAGTGATTGTTACGATTATTGCGACTGGCTTTAAGGAAACGCCAAGCGGACGCGTTCAACTAGATGATGTCGATGATGTCACCTTGGATTTCTCCAACGATGAGGAAGACAAAAAGGCAGAAGCCAACATTCCTGATTGGTTAAAGAAAAAATTTAAATAAAAAGCCGTT
>CAYTXT010000016.1:12061-15411 GCA_964442245.1 uncultured Candidatus Izemoplasmatales bacterium | reverse complement strand
TGAAACCGAAGAAGAAACCTTAGAACGATCTAAACTGTTACGTATGGGATTATTTACTGCTATGGCAATTGCGATCCATAACTTTCCGGAAGGACTTGCAACCTTTATTGCCGCCACCGAAAGCTTAACCTTAGGTGTAAGTATCGGTGTAGCGATTGCGATTCATAACATTCCTGAAGGCATTGCGGTCGCGATGCCCATATATCATGCCACTGGGAGTCGTGCGAAAGCCTTTGGGTATACGTTTCTTTCGGGGCTCGCCGAACCGTTAGGGGCCATTGTCGGAATTATCTTACTGCAAGCGTTTAGTGGTGATTTCTTTTTTGGCATCCTATTTGCTGCTGTCGGTGGAATTATGTTTTATATCAGTATTGATGAACTCCTTCCAAGTGCGGAAAAATACGGCAAGCACCATGTCTCGATTATTGGATTGATTGTCGGGATGATGATCATGGCGATGAGCCTGGTCTTATTCTTGTAGGTCGTTATGAACCGAGCAGAAGAAGATTATTTAAAAGCAATATTAGAACTTAGTCAGTACGGTCAAGAACCAGTCGTTAAAGTCAGTGACATTGCGTCACGCTTTGGCTACACCGAACAATCGGTGTATGAAATGATGCGTAAGCTTCAAGACATTGGCCAAGTGGTTTATACCCCGTATAAAGGCATTGAACTAACCAACGAAGGCAATATTGAAGCGATTCGCTTAATTCGTGCCCACCGGATTTGGGAAGTCTTTTTAACCAAAGAACTCGGCTACAACTGGCAAGAAGTCCATGAAGAAGCCGAACAATTAGAACATGCGTCCAGTGAAGAGTTGTTAGAACGAATGTACATCCATTTAGGCGAACCCGCAACCTGCCAACATGGCAATCCAATTCCGAATTTTAAGAATGAATATCAAATCCCGAAGGATACTGCCCTAGTTCAGTCCAAACCGGGAGTAATTTTTACAATTGAACGGGTTGTCGATGATGTAGCGTTATTATCGTTTTTAGATGAACATCATATGAAAATTGGGGACCAATTACAAATCAGTTCCTATGATGCGTTAAATGATAATTTACATGTCGTGCATCATGGACAAGCTCTTTATTTAGGATCCAAACTAACATCGATGATTTATGGACGTCAACGATGACGTCCTTTTTGATACAATAAAACAGGTGAATACTATGACATATGATATTGGCCTCATCGGCATTGCCGTCATGGGGGAAAACTTAGCCTTAAACATGGAATCCAAAGGCTTCTCGGTAATGGTTTCTTCCCGAAACCAAGAGACTGTAGATAGCTTTTTAAATGGCCGTGGACAAGGCAAACAATTTGGCGGAACCACGGACATTAAAGAACTCGTCGCGAGTTTAAAAGTCCCACGTAAAGTCATGCTGATGGTCAAAGCCGGTAAACCGGTCGATCAAGTGATTGATCAATTGATCCCACTCCTATCTAAAGGAGACGTCATCATTGATGGCGGAAATAGTTTATACACGGATACATCACGCCGGATGAATGAATTAGAGTCCCATGGACTTCTATATATTGGTACGGGTGTTTCGGGTGGCGAAGAAGGAGCCTTAATCGGCCCCTCAATTATGCCAGGTGGCTCACCTGCAGCATGGCCATTAGTCAAACCGATCCTCCAAGCAATCGCAGCTCGAACCGAAGATGGCTCGATTTGCTGTGACTGGGTTGGCGAAGCTGGCGCAGGTCACTTTGTGAAAATGGTCCATAACGGAATTGAATATGGCGATATGCAGCTGATTAGTGAAAGCTATCATCTCCTCAAATCCTTACTCGGACTTGAAGCCGATGAATTAGCGGGTATTTATGAACAGTGGAATAAAACCGAACTCGATAGTTATTTGATTGAAATTACCTCACAAATCTTTGGCTACAAAGAACCCGATGGCTCAGCTCTTGTCGATAAGATTTTAGATACCGCAATGCAAAAAGGAACCGGCAAATGGACGGTCGAAAGCGCCTTAGAGGCGAACTCTCCATTAACCTTAATTAGTGAAGCCGTCTTTGCTCGATTACTTGCAGCAATGAAAGACGAACGCGTTGAAGCCTCAAACGTCTACCAAACGAAAGTGACCCCGTTTACCGGTGATAAAAAAGTATTGATTGAACAAATCCGTCAGGCGTTATATGCGGCGAAGATCATTAGTTATGCGCAAGGGTTTAGCTTAATGCGTATGCAAGCAGCACAGCAATCCTGGAACTTAAACTACGGTGGTATTGCTTTAATGTGGCGTGGAGGATGTATTATTCGAAGCCGCTTCTTAGATGATATTAAAAAAGCCTATGATAAAAACCCAGGCTTAGCGAATTTACTTGTCGATCCATTCTTTGTGAAATCAATTCAAGGACTGCTACCCGCGTGGCGACAAGTGGTGGCCACTGCGAGTTTACACGGTATCCCTGTGCCAACCATGAGCAGTGCGTTAAGCTACTTTGATGGATATACTACAGGACGCTTACCGGCGAACCTCTTACAAGCACAACGTGATTTCTTTGGTGCTCATACCTATGAACGTATTGACCGACCTCGAGGAGAGTTTCACCATACAAACTGGACCGGTCGTGGTGGCGATACCGCATCCACAACCTATAACGTATAAAAAAGACGATTATTGAATCGTCTTTTTTTCTATGTTGTAGTCAGCTAGTATTTTTAAGATTTTGTCATTTCGTTCTTGCGAGGATCCCTTGAAAAGTTCAATGACTTGATGGACGGCTTCAGTCGGCCAATCTCGATTGATATAACGAAGACCAAAATCGGCTTTTGCAGGTCGGTATTTCAGATTAAACACCGGTGCATAGAATCTCTGCAAGAAAGTCATGAGATTCGTTTGTATATCAATTTCATTTTGCCTTGCTAACGCTTTTTTGAGTTCAAGGATAATGACGAAATCTAAGGATAATGATTTCAGGATTCGTTCTTTAATGGCGTTAATTTGTTCCTTGGAGGTATGTTTTTCTTGATAGATTCCTTTATGGTCAACCCATACCTTAGCGATCCCATGTCTTTCCTGGTCCGTAAATAAGTCTGGATTGGACTCTTTGGTGACGGAAAGGTCTAGGTAGACATTATCTTCAGCATCCTCAAACGACAGAAATACTTGTGAGAATCCATGCCATGTAGGTTCTGGCAGGCGAAATTCATGGACTACGTTATATATCGAATGAATGAATGCTAAGAGATCCTGTAACGTTGTCTCAACATGGTCTTCCTTCGCGACACATAAGACATCGAGATCGGAATAACGATCTAGTGTATTGGTTGCCGCACTTCCTGCTTCCCATGCTGCAAGAATATGAGGGTGATTTGTGACATAGTCACGTAA
>CAYTXT010000016.1:1988-11961 GCA_964442245.1 uncultured Candidatus Izemoplasmatales bacterium | reverse complement strand
TTGTACGCCATTTTCAGTGACAATCCTTACAATGTCATATAAATTCTTTCGTAGCGACGTAATAGTGATGATATTGCTCATACAACGTACCTCAATTTAATTTATTATACTTTTTTACATATGTTTTATGAATTGTAAATTATTTTCAGAGTTAACGTACCTTGAATGAAGCGTGTACAATAGGTTTGAGGTTGTTATGGAACAAGTAAACTATAATCTACAACAAATTCAAGACTGGCTCAAAGACGATAATGTCAAAGAGATTAAAGCCTACTTAAAAGAACTCGAACCAGGGGTTATTGCCAACATCATTGAAGAACTGAGAGAAGTTCAACAAGTGATTGTCTACCGAGTTTTACCCAAAAACACGGCCTTAGAGGTCTTTGAAGAACTTGAGGTCGAGGTTCAACAAAGTTTAATTCAAAACTTCCGCATTGATAAAGCCGCGGAGTTTTTTAAATATCTAGAACCCGATGATAAGGCCGCGTTAATGGATGAACTCCCAGCGAAAGTGGCTCGATTACTATTAAGCCGAATTCCCAAAGAAGACCACAACATGGTCATGTTATTAATGGGGTATGAAGATGGGACAGCGGGTCACATGATGACACCAAAGTATTACCGCTTCACCTATGATATGACCGTTACGGATGCGCTAGAAAAGATTCGAAAAAACCAAGATGATGTGGAAGCGATTTATCACTTATACATCACCAACAAGTCTCGAGAATTAGAAGGAGAAATTCTACTTCGTGATTTAATCTTTGCTGAACCGAGTAAAACCTTAGGCGAGTTAATGAGTCCGGATCCCATCCGCGTTCCGGCAACGATGGCGGATGAGGACGTGGCCCGACTCCTTCAAGAGTTTGACTTACTTGCAATTCCTGTTGTGGATAATGAGAACCGGTTGATCGGTGTTGTGACCGTAGATGATGCGATGGACGTCTTAGAAGAAGAAAGTGTCGACCAAGCGTTAAACAAAGCCGGTTTAATTGAATTCTCGAGTAAGGAAAGTGACCGTTCTCGGTTACTGACCAGTGGTAGCATTCTCGATGCCTGGAAGATTCGTGTCCCATTCTTACTGATTACGTTAATTGGGGGAATGAGTGCAGGCATTATTCTAGAAGGATTTGAGAATGAGCTCGCGAAAGCGGCCCAGTTAGCGTTCTTTATCCCGATGATTATGGGTATGGGTGGTAATGTCGGAACGCAAAGTTCCACCATCTTCACAAGAGCCCTAACATTAGGTCAAATTAACCTAAAACAGTTTTTACAGCATTTCCTTCGTGAAATTAGTGTTGGGGTCTCGATTGGTATGATCTTAGCGTTGCTTGCTGGATTATTAATCTTAGTGTGGCAACAAGACTCCAATCTAGCATTAGTCGTTTCGACGAGTTTACTGGCGGCGATTACGATTGCCTCCAGCTTAGGGTATTTTGTACCCTTTATTTTAAATAAAGTGGGGCTTGATCAAGCTGCAGGCGCTGACCCTATTATCATGACGATTATCGACATCACCGGAATTACCATCTATTTTGTCTTAGCAAGTCTACTGTATTTAGCATAAGCAAAGGGCCCTTACGGGCCCTATTTTATTTGGTGTAATTCAGCAATGATTTGGTCAACTTCTACCCAGTCCTTGGCCTTACAGCCACATGCGAGTAAATGACCGCCGCCGCCATGGGCAACAGCAATCGATAACACTGGGATTCGTCCACGAAGCTCCACATAAATCGGGTCTTCAGGGGTTAACTGGGTAAAGGTTGCCCAGCAGTTTACCCCTTGGATGTCTTGTAAGACATTAATCGCCCCCGATTTAATATAACTTAAGTCTGCGGATAAGTTTTTAGCTTCCTCGGGTGTCGTTTTAATATAGGCTACAGTACCCTCAACTTTGAGCGTATTATGGGCATAAATATCAACGGCTTTTTTACTGAGCGGTTTGACATAAATGCTGTCATAAATAAATTGTAAGTCTGCCCCATGATTGAGCAAGAAGGACGCGTGATCAAAATCTATTGCTCTGGTATTGGGAAAGCGAAAACGTCCTGAATCGGTAATTAAACCAAAGAGTAAGAAGTTCGCGGAGTCCCGGCTAAATGGATAGCCTAATTCACGGGCCATCGTGGTAATCATCGAACATGTTGAAATCGTTGATGTATCGACAAAGCTTACATCCCCGAAGGGGGTGTTATCCACATGGTGGTCAATTTTAACGACCTTATCACATTGAAAGAAGCTTTGATTTGAGACTCGTTCGACATTGGATGTATCCAGTACGAGAGCTAGCGAAGAGGGTAAATCAATATCCTTTTCATGATCCATCGGAAAGTCGACAGGCACATCATTGATGTCACCAAGAGCATATATCTTTTTACCTGGATACTGCGCTTGGAGTAATAGTTTTAGACCGCACTGTGATCCGAGGGCATCCATATCAGGAATGACATGGGTATAGATCACGATCGAATCATAGGATTGAATCACTTGATCTATCTCACGAAACATATTCAATGTCCTCAATGGTGCGAATCATTAACTGGTATGTATCGACATATTGACCCAAATTACCATACGCATTGATGACCCGTCCCACTTCAAAGAAGCTGGGGTCAATGTACGGCGATAAATAGGCATCAATGCGAAGCATTTGTTCCACGCCGTTTTGGGAAACATACACATCATAATCTTTGGAATTGGTGGAGGTGACAACACGCTCAATCGTTACATTGGTTGAATGAACCAGCATGCTTTCATACGCTTCGCCCCATTCACTTAAGGTAAGTTCAATCGAGTCCGGCAAACTGAGTCCACTGTCTAGTAGTTCAATCGTGCCGTCAATGTTACTCATCTCATCTAAACCGTTATACAAAATGTAGTCACCAGTCAGTTTAACCCGAGCTCCAATCCCACCAGCTAAAATCGCACGGTATGGTGCATTACGTGTATACACATAAATCGCAGCCCCTTCATCATATAAGAAGAAGTTGTTTCCAATGATTCCTGTCACAATGCCTTCGATCGTAATTTTGTCCCCGTAGTTCGCATTGCTGCGAATGTCAGCAATCGCAAGGGAGAGTTCTTGTTCCTCGTAGTTAAATGAGGGATCGGTCTCACCCCAGATGCGTCTACCTTCTTTTTGAACTTGCGCTTCAAGGCCAATCATCACAGGATTATAAGCATAATCACCGTATAAATATTTGACCCAAGCTAAGGACTCTTCCACGAGTTTATATTGTAATAACTCACCATCGACCCAAATCCAGGCAAGTAAACGGTTATACGTATCAAAGATATCGGATTCCGGCTCAAACTCTAAGACGATTTGCGTCGCATTTTCGAGCAAATCACACGTATAGTTTTTAGCTGCCATACCCCAAGGCATTAAGGTACCTGAAATCTCCGGCGTATCAATCGCTAAAAAGCGTGTTGGATACGAACTGCCGTTCACCATGAAGCGTGCCGTATCGCCATCGGTACATGACATTAAGTTCGCTTCAGCATACCCATCATAAAAGAAATTGAGGTCGGTGAAATCCACATCCGGTAATTGAGGCATCTCAATAACAACGGGAGCTTCAACCGGGGTTGAAACCTCAGGGGTGGTTGATGGTGTTTCCACCACCACCTCAGGAGTTGGCGTTGGCGCAGGTTCAGCGGGGACCGCCTCTGCTGGCGTACATGCGAGCAGAAGCGATACCAAACCGAGCATTAATAGTTTTCTTAACATGAAATCCTCCAATGAAAAATGGGAAACGCAAACCCCCATTTTTCATTCATTGTTTGTTATGTTATTTTAGTGAGTTGTATGCGTCAGTAATGGCAGCAAGTGGTGTTTTTTGTCCGGCTAAGACTTCTTGGACAGCAACGTCAACTGCAACACGAACTGAGAAGCTTTCCGCGAAGATTGCATCATAGATGTAATCCGAAGAGTTATAGCTTGCTCCTACGTTTTTCGTTGGGTTCACATTTGAATCTAAGAATGCTTTATAAGCAGGAAGTTCACGTGCACTTTCACGCACTGGTAAGTATCCAGAACGCATTGCCCATTCTGCTGTTTGTTCTGTTTCCATGACCCAGTTTAAGAAGGTAAATGCTGCAAGGTTTTCATCATCCCCATGATCTAACATGAAGAAGTTTGCCCCTTGTTGAATGACTTTACGTTGTTTTCCAAATGGTACTTGTGCCGCACCATAATCGAATAAGTCAGATTGGTTGAATACAGAACCCGATGTCGAACCGATGTACATCATGACTTCACCCGCTACGAATGGTCCGGATAAGAAACGGTCATCGCCTGCGACACGGAAGTATCCTTCACGGACGCCTTTTGCAAAGAATTCAACCGCTTCAACTGCTTGTAAGTTGTTGAAACGAATACGTCCTTCGACAGTTGGGATAGGATTTCCGTTTAAGTCTAATAAACGAGTATATTCGCCGCCATTTTGTTGCGTCCATGTAATGAACAGGTTGGCAATGGAGTCATATCCAAATGCTGGTTGTCCAGTAATGGCAGTGATTGCTTTAGCAGTCGCTTCAAGTTCAGCCCATGTTGTTGGTGGGGTAAAGACTTCACCAGCACGGTCTGCCCATAATCCAGTCTTGTTGAAGAAATCAGGGTTGTAATATAAGACTTCAGTGGATTTTGAGAACGGTAAGGTATAGAATTTGCCATCTTCAAAGGCGCTGGATTCTTCACGGTATCCCGCGATGATGTCTTCGAAATCTTCAATACCCCAGTTCGGATCAAAGATGAATTCATCAAGTTGTACGACTTGTCCCGAAGGGAAGTAGGTAACAACGTTGTTTCCATACGCTTGACCAATGTTTGGATATTCACCAGCAACTAACGCTGCTGTTACTTTACGGTGTGCATCGTTATAGCTTCCTTGGTAGGTTGCATTAACAGTGATTCCGTATTCATTTTCTGCATTGAAACGGTCGACCAAGTACTGAACTGCTTCTCCGTTTGGTCCACTCATTGAATGCCAGAATTCAATGGTAATTCCTTGAGGTAGCGTTCGTGCAGGCACCGGTGCAGGGGTCGTTGTCCCTGGCGTTGTAGGTGTCGGTGCAGGTGCAGGTGTTGGGGTAGGTTCTGGTGTTGGTGCGGCTTCTTCGGCACACGCGGCAACACTGAAGACCAATCCCACAGAAAGAAGTAAGGTAAATAATTTCTTCATTGTTTTCTCCTTTTTATTTTGCAATTCTAAGAGCAATACGCTCGGATTGCCTAACCTTTGATGCCAGAGCGGGCGACTCCAGCGATGATAAATCGTCGAGCAAATAAATAAATGATCAGTAGGGGAAGAATGACAATCGTACTAGCGGCCATCAACAAGTGATAGTCCGTTCCGGCTTCTCCCGTAAAATAACGTAGCCCGATACTTAAGACGCGCATTTCAACACGGTTGGTCACAAGCAGTGGCCAAATGTACGCGTTCCAACTTGCAATAAAGTTAAATAACCCAATGGTAATCAGTGCGTTCACACTGTTAGGGACCATAATCGTCCACATGTACTTCCAATCGCTACAACCATCCACCTTCGCTGCTAAATAAAGCTGACGAGGAATTTGGTTAAAGAATTGGCGAAGTAAGTAGATATAGAAGATACTCGCTAAGAACGGAATAATCAGTGCTCCATACGTATCAATCCCAACCACGCGGCTAAATGCTTCCGGTAGATTCGGAAAGCGTTCCATCAATGCCCGGTTCCAACGACCCAGTTCAACGACAGTCGAATAGTTGGTAATGATTAATAATTCACTCGGAATCATTAACGTTGATAGTAAGAAGGCAAATAAGATATCTCGTCCCTTAAAGGTAAACTGCGAAAACGCAAAGGCTGCTAAGATCGTAATCACAAGAGTTAGGACGGTATTGGTGACAGCCACAATGACGGTATTTTGAAAGTATTGTAAGAACGGGGCAGCATCGAGGGCAGTCTGATAATTGACCAAACTTAAACTCGACGGAATCCAAACAATCGGATTCGCAATGATTTCTTGATACGTCTTAAAGCTGCCAGTTAGCATCCAAAAGAACGGGAAGAACATAATGATCGCTCCAACAATCAAGAAGAAGTAGGAGGCAATCGTACGTAAGATATATCTCGTTTTTTCAAGATTGGCTTGTTGTAGTATCGTCATTGTCTAGCCCACCAATCTACGTTTGTTGAACGTGAGTTGAACAACCGTTATGACTAAGATAAACGCAAACAGCATAACACTGGCTGCTGAGGCAATCGTTGGTAAGGCTTCGTTATAAAACTTTTGATACACATAAAACACAATACTTAAGGCAGAGTTTGCAGGACCAGCGGTGGACCCGCCAAATAGACCAATAATCTCAACGTATACTTTTAAGGCACCAATGATCGAGATGACCCCAATATACGCAACAATCGGAAAGAGTAACGGTAACGTAATGCGGTAGAAGACTTTAAAGCGGGACGCGCCATCAATTTTGGCCGCTTGATAATATTGTGGATCAATGCCTTGTAGACCTGCCATAAAGACAACAATCTTAAAGGCTAATCCACCCCATATCCCAAAAATAATTAAGCCAAATAAACTCCACTCCGGATCATTTAAGAAGGAAATCGGTTCTAGACCTACACTGGTCATTAAAAAGGAAATGACCCCAAATCTGGAGTGATAAATAAACTGAAAGGCAAGTCCAATCGCAATGACATTCGTAATATACGGTAAGAAGTAAACCGATTCTAAGAACTTCATTCCTTTAAGTTTGTTATTGAGTAGGACAGCAATGAATAATGAAATCGCAATCGACATCGGAACGACCCATACCGTGAAGGTAATGGTATTCGCAATCGCACGACGAAAGACCTCGTCATTCCAGACGCGGACATAATTGCTAAAGCCAAATCCTGTCCCTTCTTGAGTAAAGATGTTCCATTCGGTAAAGAAACTCATTCGAATCGAACCGAAGACAGGATAAATAACCCAAAGTCCAATTAAAAAGACTGCGGGAAATAAATAAAGAAAGGCTTGGAGGTATTGTTTACGTTTTGACAACCCAACCATTAGGTGACTCGTCCTCCTGTCAAACTAAAGAAATGAACCCCTGAGGCTTTGAAGCCAAAGGTATATTCGGTGTTTTCTTTTACATCGACTGTGGAATCCAAAATGATTAACGCATGTTGTTGATCGGGGGTAACTACGCGAACCAGTTTATCGCGTCCAATGTTTTCAATAAGAGTAACGGTTGCTTTAAGACCTTTTTTTGCTTTTTCAAAGCTTTCTGGACGTATCGCAACATGAATTGATTGATCTGTGAAATCGGTAGTCATTACTTCTTGGTTTCCAATCCATACTTTCGAATCCTTAATCGATGCATGAAAGACATTGATCGGTGGGTTTCCTAAAAAGCGTGCCACAAATTCGTTGGCGGGTTGGTTATACATATCTTGTGGTTTTGCGACTTGTTGAATGATTCCATTTTCCATGACCACGATTTGATCGGAAATACTCATCGCCTCTTCTTGGTCATGCGTGACGAAGACGGTCGTGACTTGCGTTTCTCGTTGAATGCGTTTAATTTCCTCGCGTGTTTCTAAACGCAAACGAGCATCGAGATTGGATAGTGGTTCATCTAAGAGAAGAACTTTAGGTTTTTTAGCCAAGGCACGAGCAATTGCCACACGTTGTTGTTGACCCCCGGATAATTGACCCGGTTTACGCTCCAATAATTCTTCGGTTTTGACAATCCGTGCGGTTTCAAGAACGGTTTGTTCAATATATGCTTTACGTTCTTTACGCGATGGATATAACGCCTTAAGCTCTTTCGAATTCTCTAACGGAAACGAAATGTTTTGACGCACGGTCATATGCGGATACAAGGCATAGTTTTGAAAGACTAAGCCGATACCGCGTTGTTCCGGTGGTACTGTCGTTACCTCTTCATCCCCAAAAAAAATCGATCCTTCAGTGGGAGCTAAAAGACCGGATATCATGTATAGCGTCGTTGACTTCCCGCAACCAGAAGGTCCTAAAAGACCGACTAATTTTCCACTAGGGATGGTAAGGTTCATTGCATTGACTGCAACGACGTCTGCTTGATTTTTTTGTTGGAATGTTTTGGTTAAATTGGATAATTTGATCTCCACAACAACCCTCAAAATTAGATTTTTACTTTTTCATTGTAGCAAGAATTTTGGACTTGTTAAGAGTTATGCCCAATGTAAATCCTTACATTTTTTTGGGGTGTTGTATATTTGAAAGCATGACTAGTTTTTCGCTAAAAAATTTTTTTTAAATTTACAAGATCGCAACCAATCCATCGGTGCGTGTCTCGGTTCCTCCAATATATGTTTGATTCTCTTCATCCCAGATAATGGCTTCACCACGCCCAAAACTAATCGAACTTTCGATCACCACAACATCATGACCACGCTTTCGAAGTGCTTCAACAAGCTCACTTGGAAAGGTGGATTCGACATGGATGACCTTGTCTTTCATCCATTGCCAACGCGGCGCATCGAGCGCGGCTTGGGGGTTTAATTGATGGTCAATGAGATGCATGACAAATTGTAGGTGTGCTTGGGGTTGGGTGTAACCGCCCATAATCCCAAACGGTCCTAGTGGTTTTTGATCTTTCATTAAAAAGCCAGGGATGATTGTATGATAGGTTCGCTTACTAGGAGCCAGGACATTCGCATGCGTTTCGTCTAAGGAAAAGGCAAAGCCTCGGTTTTGCATGCTGATTCCTGTATTTGGAATCACGATGCCTGAGCCAAAGCCATAAAAGTTACTTTGAATATAACTCACCATGTTTCCCTCCCCGTCTGCGGTGCATAGATAGACCGTTCCTGCATTCGACGGTAATCCGGAGGTGTACTCTAACGCCTGTTCGGTAATCATTGCTTTACGAGAAGCCAAATAGGTGGGATCTAAAAAATCCTCAACAGGAATACTCATATGCTCCGGGTCCGTCACCCAGGTCATCGCATCCGCAAAGGATAATTTCATCGCTTCCATTTGTCGGTGCAAACTTCGCTCGTCATATAACGGATGGACGTCATCCGCCATCATTCCTAAGGCTTGCAAGGCCACAATGCCTTGACCATTCGGTGGAAGTTCGAACACATCGACCCCTTTGTAATGAATCGAAATCGGATCGACCCATGTGTTTTGGTGATTGGCCAAATCGTCGAGTGATAGATAACCATCATGAGCTTGAATAAAATCCACCATCGTCTTTGCTAGGTGGCCATTATAAAATGAAGCGGCATTGGTTTTACCAATGTCACGAAGTGTCGCCGCCATCGGTGCGTGTGACCATGTTTGCCCCGCTTGTGGGGCTTTAGCGCCAGGCGCAAACATATCAAACCATCCTTGAAAAGAGGGCCCGGTAAATTTCTCTTGATAAATCTGATTGGCACGGTTCCACATATACGATAAATTCGCATTAACACTGTATCCATCTTCGGCAAGTTTTGCGGCGGGTTCTAAACACTCCAATAAGCTTAGGTTGCCAAAGCGCTTATTTAAATCCGCCCATGCTTTCGGCACGCCCGGAACAGTAATCGGAAGCACACCAAACTGAGGCATTGTTTCAAAGCCTTTTTCTTTTAGGATTTTTGCTGAAATCGAAGAAGGAGAGCGTCCACTGGCATTTAAGCCGTATAGTTTCCCTTCAAACCAAACAATGACAAAGGCATCGCCCCCGATGCCATTGGCGGTCGGCTCACATACAGTTAATGCCGCAGCTGTCGCAATCGCGGCATCAATCGCATTACCCCCTTTGGCTAAGATGTCTCGGCCAATTAAGGCGGCTAAGGGCTGCGAGGTTGCGACCATGCCTTTTTTACTGTAAGCGGGAAAGCGTTCAGATTTAAAAATTGGAGTCGTCATGGTTTTGACCTTCCTTGATATAATGTGTCTATGATACAACGATTAGACCAATTAGCTCAATTAATAAAACCAAAACATGCCCTTTTTAGTGCCGGA
>CAYTXT010000016.1:0-1888 GCA_964442245.1 uncultured Candidatus Izemoplasmatales bacterium | reverse complement strand
CTTAGTGTGGTTTTTGATTTGTTAGAGAATTTATTTGTTAGTGTTGTCTTTGCGGCCTATCCCGTGGAACTAGATTTATTTGCCTGGCTAGCGGCCGGATCGACGTTATTAAAATGGACCTTATTAATGGGGTCGGTGTTATTACTACTTTATGGAATGGTCGAACGAATTCGTTATAAGGAGAAAAAACAATGATTCGTAAACTCGGGCTTTGGGTCTTATCCAGTCTTGTCGGACTCATCGCCGCTTTAGCATTATTAACCGTGATTCCTCATCCGGTGGTCGAGGATCATCCCTGGAAAACCGATGAAACCTTAGTCATCGCCCATGCGGGAGGCAAAGGCGTCATGCCAGATAACACCTTAAAGGCCTTTCGGTATGCCCATTCGATTGGTGCGGTCTTGGAGATGGATGTTCAAATTACCCAAGATGAGATATTAATTACGCGACACGGTGAAAACAATACCGGAAACCTGAGAGATTTAACGCAGTGCGATCTTGTTTCGTGGGAACATACGTATGAGTATTTATATGAAAACTGTAATGCGGCCTATCATTACCGTGTGGGAGAGACCACACCGTATCAAGATTTGAGCTTTGAGGAATGGGTTGCTGAGGAAGTTCATATCACCACGGTCGAAGAAATCCTTCAAACCTTTGGCGATTCGACCCTTTATGTCATCGAGATTAAAGCGGATGCAGATGCGCCACGAACCAGACCTGCTGAACTTCTCGCTGAGTTAATCATCAAATACGGTTTAGAACAACATGTACTCGTCGCAAGTTTTCATGATGACATCATGGATTATTTTGCCGCCAATTATCCACAGCTGTATTTAAATGCCTCCACATCCCCAACCCGAAGCATGGTGCTTCATTCGTATTCCTTCTCGACGATCTTTTACCGCGATGACCGCTTTGTGGCCATTAGTGTACCGACCAGTTACGGCTTTCCGGTGATTAACCGGATTTATTTGGATAACCGGTTTGTCACCAACGGAGTCTCAAGATTAAATGTCGGGACCCATTACTGGACCATCAATGACCCGGATGTGATGCGTCACTTACTCGATATTGGTGCGGATGGGATTATTACTGATTATCCTGAACTCTTACAACAAATTATTGAAGAACGAAAAAGCGGCTCTTAAGCCGCTTTTGTTTTGAATAATCGTTTGAATAGTGCAGGAGCACCGACGGTAATCCACATGACGAGTAACATGTAACGTATAAAGTCGAGGATAAGAATGACCAACTCATTCTCAATGCCGTAGGGTAAGACCAGTTTTAAGCCTTCTTGTAAGCCTAGGGTAACGGAGATTCCTAACACGAACTTAAATCCATGAACAATGAGACTTGATGACACATTAAACTGAATGAAGCGTTGTTCTAGTCGGTAACCGATCGTTCCGCCGACTAGGCCTGCGACCGAAATCCATAAATTCTTTTCCGGAAACAGAATCATTAAGATAAATAAACCTAAACCAATCCCGATGAGGGCGTTATTTCCCCAGGAGCTAAATCGGGGTTGCAGATATCTGATTCCAAGATAATACAAACTTGCGACACCAATCCCAACAATCACATCTGACAAATAATGTTGACCAAGATATATCCGAGAAAACGAAACAAGAAGAACAAACAGAATTAAACCCGGTCGAACGTATCGATTTAATGATCCAAAGCGCTCACCTAGAACCCATGCTTGTATCGTACTGTTTTGCGCATGGCCACTCGGCAGAGAATATCCCTCCGTCGGTTCGGTGACGGATTCCACGGAATCCAAATTAAATGGACGAGGGCGTGCGATCAGGGTTTTTAAGACATCATTCAATACGACTGAGCCCAAAAAGACCATCGCAAAGCGGTACCCAAAATCTTTATTCAC
>CAYTXT010000015.1:0-17029 GCA_964442245.1 uncultured Candidatus Izemoplasmatales bacterium | reverse complement strand
TCTCTCATTAGGCTACATCTTTAAATACAAATCCAGCGGCCTTGGCACTAGCAACCATGGCATCCACGTCTGCTTGAACTTGATCACTGGATAACGTAGCCACGTACGATTGGAACTTCACAGACACGGTAATCGTTGTTTCTTCTGCGTGGTATAAATCATAGACGTCAATCGATTCCACATAGGTTGTTTTAGCGTTTTGAAGACTTTGTAATAACGCTGCGGCAGGTTGAACCGTGATGAATGTGAGTTCACGTTGAACAGACGGAACTTTAGGGACCGCTTTATAAAGTGGAATCACTTCTTCTATTCCTAGTTTAGAGATTGTAATCTCTGCAACAAAGGTATCTTTAATCTCAAAGGTTTTCATCCACTTTGGATGAACCTTGCCGATGACTCCAATAGCAACGTCATCCAAATAAATGCGAGCACTTTGACCTGGATGAAGAATCTCAGGTACTTCTTCGACGCGGTAGGAAATTCGCTCCCCAAAATGACTTAGCAGAGAGTGTACAACGCCTTTTAAATCATAAAATGATACCGGATTTTTACTTTGCCAGCGTGCATCTGCACGGTTTCCACTTAAGGCAAATCCAACCACTTCATCATTGTCGATATTGTGGATTCGAGACATTTCAAACAAACGCACATCAAAGAGTTGACGTGCATGGTGATAATTGACGACTTGTAATAATCCTGCCAACACACTTTGACGAAGAACTGCTTTCTTTTCCGACATCGGGGATTGAATCGCAATAACGGGGTCAAGGTCCCTGGATGTCGCTTCAACAAAAGCAGGGTCCATTAATGTATACGTAATCACATCATAAAAGCCCATCGAATTGAAGCGTCGGCGTAAGAATCGACGAAGCTGCTGAAATGGTTTTAATCCTCCCATGCTTGATGACACGGGTACGCTTGATGGAATATTATTTAAACCATATATGCGTGCAATTTCTTCGATTACATCGTGTTTGAAGACAACATCTTGTCGGCGACTTGGAATATCCACGGTGTAGCTGTTTGATGAGGTCGTGGAATCAAATCCTAAGCGATCAAAGATTGACACAATACCATCCCTTGGAATTGTTGTTCCAAGAGCACGTTCCACTTCTTCATTCGTAATCGTAATTTGAACTGGGGATGATTTGCGGTTTGATACACCACTAATTCCTTGATACACCGTAGCATCCGCAAGCTCAATCAGCATTGTCGTTGCTCGCTCCATCGCAAGCAGTGTTCGTTCAGGATCAACGCCTTTTTCAAACCGTGAACTCGCTTCACTTCGTAAGTCTAAACGCTGCGCTGTTTTACGAATCCGGCTAGGGGCAAATGTCGCAGATTCTAATAGCACTTGGACGGTAGAGTCATCGATTTGTGTATTGGCTCCCCCTTTAACACCCCCAATGGCGGTTGCAACCTCTCCATTGGTAATCACAACATCTTCGGCATGTAACGTGCGCTCAATGTCATCTAGAGTAAGAATGGTTTCTGACGCTTTGGCATCACGGACCACCACTTCGTTGGTTTTAAATTTCCCTAGATCAAACGCATGTAATGGTTGACCGGTTTCCAGCATGATGTAGTTCGTAATATCAACGACATTGTTAATGGGACGCACCCCACACGCAATTAAGCGAGCTTTTAACCATGCTGGGCTGGGTTTTATGACTACATGTTCTAACACTCGAGCATAGTACGAGGTACAACCATCTGTTTCAATTTTGACTTGAACGGGGTTTTTGGGTCCTTTTTCAGAGACGTTGACGTCAGGTAAACGAACCTTCGATGAGAAAATTGCGGCGGTATCATAAGCAACACCCATCATTGATAGTAAATCTGCACGGTTTGGGGTTAAGCCAATCTCCATCACTTGATCATTAAGATACAAGGCATCCACAGGATTTGTTCCAAGCACTGATTCTGGAGGTAAAACTTCGATACCACTAGGATCTCCAAACGGAGGTTCTAGTCCAATTTCCGGCAAGCTACAAATCATGCCTTGGCTTTCCACACCGCGAATGGTGGCGGCTTTGATTTCAAGTCCGGGTAGGATTGTTCCGACAGGGGCAACAACCACTTTTTGACCAGTAGCAACATTCGGTGCGCCACATACAATTTGCAATGTATGAGCTCCTATATCGACCTGACATACACGAAGCTTATCCGCATCCGGATGAGACTTGGTATCTGTAACAAGGCCGACGACAAGGCCTTTCGTCTCTAAGACGGTGGTCAAGGACTCGATTTCTTGAGAGTGTAAATTAAATTGTCGGACCAATTCGTTGGCACTTGGATAATCAACGAGCTCAGCAAGCCATTTTAAAGAGACGTTCATCGTTTTCCTCCAATAAGTAGATCCAAAAAGCGCTGATCATTCGTGTAAAAATGACGTATATCATCAATATTATGTTGCAACATCGCGATCCGTTCCACACCTAAGCCAAAGGCAAAACCTGAGACTTTTTCTGGGTCATATCCACTCATGCGTAAGACATTGGGATGTACCATGCCTGCGCCTAAAATCTCCATCCATTTTGTGGACCCATCGGCGTTTTGTCCCCACGAGACATCAACTTCCATACTCGGTTCTGTAAATGGAAAGTAACTGGGACGAAGGCGAATTTCTCGTTCTTCGCCAAATAAATGTTTCACCAAAACTTCTAAGGTGCCTTTTAAATCGGCAATCGAAATGAATTCATCCACAACTAAACCTTCAATTTGGGTAAATTGATGAGAGTGCGTCGCATCATCATCATCACGGCGGTAGACCTTACCTGGGCAAATAATCTTCACAGGCTGCCCCTTAGCCGCAAGCATCGTGCGGATTTGAACCGGTGAGGTATGCGTACGTAGTAGGGTATTTTCACTAATGTAAAAGGAATCCTGCATATCACGAGCGGGATGGTTTTTGGGTAAGTTCAGCATTTCAAAGTTCATTTCATCGGATTCTACTTCGGGGCCTTCTTCCACTTGATACCCCATCCCGATAAACAAATCTTCGATATCTTCAATCACCTCATTTAACGGATGAAGGGCTCCACGAGGATATCCATGACCCGGTAAGGTGACATCAATGGTTTCTTTTGCGAGTTTTTGTTCTAGAATGAGGTCTTCGATGTGATTTCGCTGCGCGTCAAACAAGGCTTCGAGTTCATCTTTAGCGATGTTGACAAGGCTACCGATTTCTTTTTTCTCTTCAATCGAAGCATCTTTCAAGCCTTTCATGAGTTCACTCATGACGCCAGTTTTACCTAAATACTTGGCTTTGAGGTCTTGCAAGGCAGGCATCGTGACAATACCAGCAAGTTCTTCTTTGGCTTGTTTGAGAATGGTTTGTAGTTGTTCTTTCATAGCTCTCCTAATAAAAACGTCCTTTCAATCAATGAAAGGACGAAATGAATTCGCGGTACCACCTAACTTCACACCTAAGTGTGCGCTCAAGGGGACGTAACGGGTCCAACCGGGTGGGATTAGCACCCCTAATTTGAGTGAATTCGTTCATTCAGGTCTTCAGATACCCTTTCAGTCATGGGATATCCTTCCTGGCAAGTTGAATGAGGTACTACTCTCAAGTCGTAGGTTTAAAAAATGGTTCCTTCGATGCCGTTCAAAATAATATGGGCAATGATCAGCAACAATGCGACAGGCCCAGCAATGCGGTGATACACATAAAACTTCTTCTCTTTGCGATCACTAAACAAGAATCCAAGAGCGCCTGTTCCAATGACAGCAATGAGCGATAATGTTCCACTAATGCTCAATTCGCCAAAGGAGATCGAGACCACCATATGAACCAAGGCACTAACCGCTGCAAGGGCTCCAAACAATTTATGTTGAGCTGCTAACGCAGTAACAATGGGACTTTTCACATATTTTTTTAGTCCATTAAAACTGGCCAAGAGAAAGAAAACTGCGGTAATAATTCCCAAGATTCTTACATAAATAATATATTCATCGTATCCCATAATTTCTCCAATTTCTATTGTAGACTTTTTGCAAAGCTTTGCCAACGTTTTACGTAGTCATTAATTTTGAATTTACGCTCCAAGCCGCCAGCATTCATATATCGAAGTTTGCCAAAGACCGCTCTTTCGGTCCAGGCACGGTCATGTTTCCCGTAACACCATGCGACCCCGGTATATCCATTAGGGTCTCTTCCATCGAGGAAGTATTTATCATCCAAATAGACCGTTATCTTATATGCTTCTTGATAACTAGGGCTCCACTCAATGATTTTCTTTGCCCAGTACATTCGCATATAGTTATGCATGAAGCCAGTATGAATCATCTCTAACATTGCCGCATTAAAATATGGGTCATGCGTATTCGCTGTTTCATAATCTTCCAATGTAAATATGACATCTCGAGGATCATTTTCATGCTCCTTCATCGTTTGATACGCCCAGGCATAGGTCATCGATTCAAACTGGTCATACCCTTCGTTATAGTAAACAAAGTTAAACGCTAGTTCTCGCCTTACAACAAGTTGTTCAAACAATGAATCAATGTTGGCCTGAATTTGTGGTGTTTTATTGGATGAGTAATCTAGTGTTCGCTGATAGATATCTAATGGAGATATCTGTCCGAAGTGTAAATACATACTGAGCTTACTCGATGCATCTAAACTTGGATCACTTGGAAGCTCAACATCTTGATAAACATAGTTTGATAAATATCGCTCTAAGTAGCTAAGCGCCTGAGTGTATCCTCCCTTATACATCGGAGATGGTTTGACAGAGTGATCAATGATAAATTCAGGAACAACCGTTTTCCAGTCGCTAATATCAAAGTCACTTGGTAAGAGTGTACTCGATTTTTTTTGTACGTCTTTCAGTGTTGGATCATCCAAAAAGTCTGGAACATGCTTCCATACTTTTTTACGAATCGTTGCAGCTGCATATTCTTCCTTGTCCGAGGTGACTCGTACCGGAACGATCATATCGCTTTCCACAATAACCACTGGTTTATGTAACTCTTTGGCTTGTTGGTAAACCAGTCGGCGCCATGATCGCGGTGTTCGCAAATAAGCAAAGTCCATCACCAAGGTATGAGTTTGTTGTAATAACGACGTAATCCCAACCTCAGGTGACGCTAGCTTGATGACAAAGGTGATTCCGCGCTGCTCTAATTCGTTTGCCACTTCTTCTAAGCCTTCGAGCATAAAGGTGTAATGACGAAGATTGGCCGATGGATAATTGGGGGTAATTCCAAAATACACAACAAGAGGTAGCTGTTGTTGATTTGCCAGTTCAATGGCATAGGCTAATGCATGATTAGCAAAAACTCTCATGCTGGACTGCATCCAATACAGGATGTAGTCGCCTTGAGAGTCTGTTTGATGTAACCACTGTATTCGCTTGGGATTAATCACGGCTTCTTGAGGCAAACACGAGTAGGATTCTTAAAATTTCTAAGAACAACCAAATAATCGTGACCATCAACCCTAATGCCGCAATCCATTCCACCGATTCATCGGCACCCGAGCGCACAATCATCGTAATACGGTCTAGGTCGACCAAAATCATTAAGGATGCGAGGGCTGCCCCAATGAGTGAAATGATTAGAATGAACTGTAAATTTCCATAAAATAAATCAGCAAATCCAGGGGAAAAGAAACTGAGTAAGATCGCAACGAAGCTGAATAACACCAATCCGCCTAATCCTGCATACACAACTCGAGTAAAGATCGGTCCAACACGAACAAGGCCAGTCGCATATAAGATAAGCATCACTAGAAAGATACTTAAGGTTAGTAAGATTGCGGATTCGACAATCCCCGGGGCAATGAAGTTATACACCACAGCGATCATTCCAATCACAATGCCCTGAAGTGCGGCATAAATCGGTGCCCCGACTTTAGCAGCCGACGGAGTACGAGAGAATAAAATCGTAATAAAGCCACCAATCATGGCTGCAAATAAGATCCACTGATTAGTAAAAAAGAAATCTTGGTTAAAGGCAACGATTCCGCCAGTAAAGGCGAGAATCGTAAACAAGAACAATGATTTAGCAACGACCCCACCATAGGTAGCGGGCGTATCGGAGGCAAATCCTTGATCCAGTCCTAGTAATACCGGGTTACTTGAACGAAATAAATTTCGACGCATCATAATTGAATCCTCCTAAAATAAGGTGATTTGAGATTCTTCTTCGGGTTCTAAATGGACTAACACATTCATGTCTTCCAAGGTCTTCATTTGTGGTTTGGATACTTTGGTTCGGGCTTTGAAATCTTCCAAGGAAGCAAATGGTGCAACCTTACGAGCTTCAATGACCGATTCCGCAGCCGCTAATCCTAATTGATCGACTGCAACAAACGGGAAGATTAAGGCTTTTTTCGAGGTATCAATCACAAAGGCTTTGGCTTCCGATTTCATTAAATCAATGCCTTTAAATTCATACCCACGAGAAACCATTTCTAAGGCCACCTCTAAGCTAGTGGTTAACCCTTGTTGCTTGGCAGTCGGGTATTTAATCTTACGTAGCTCTTCCAAACTCAATCGAATCGCATCATAGCCCTTGAGCATGACATCAATGTCGTAGTAGTCTGCTTTAATAGTAAACCACGCGGCATAGAAATAAATCGGTCGATGCACTTTAAACCATGCAATTCGCATTGCCATCATGACATACGCTGCCGCATGGGCTTTCGGGAACATGTACTTGATTTGGTCACAGCTCCATATGTACCAATCGGGAATTCCGTGATCGATCATCGTATTTTTTTGATCGACACTTAAATACTTCCCAGTTCGACGTGCAGTTTCCATGATGTCATACGCTTGTGCAGCAGGTAAGCCTTGATACATTAAATAAATCATAATGTCATCACGGCATCCAATAACATCTTGGAAAGCAATCCGGCCGTACGAGCTTGTTCCATCAATTAAGCTTTTCGCATTGTTTAACCATACGTCGGTCCCGTGCGATAGCCCTGATATCTTCAATAATTCAGAGAAGGTTTTTGGTTTGGTGTCTTCGAGCATCCCGCGAACAAAGTTTGTGCCAAATTCCGGAACGCCGTACGTTGCGACTTGGCTTAAAATATCCTTCTTCGTTCGCAAGCTCTCTGTTGAATAAAAGAGCGCTAAGACATCCATGTCATTCATCGGAATCTCATGGACGTCATGAAACGGAAACTCAGAAGGTTCTTGTTTGACATAATCCATTAAGAATTTAATCGTCGTCGGGTCATCATGACCGAGGACATCTAATTTAAAGAGGTTATTTTCAAACGAGTGATAATCAAAGTGTGTGGTTCGCCATGTTGAATTGATATCATCCGCTGGGTATTGAACCGGGGTAATTTCGGTGATGTCTGTGGTGGTTGGAACAACGACAATCCCACCAGGATGTTGACCGGTAGAGCGTTTTACGCCTTGGATATGATTCACATAACGCTGAATTTCAGCGGGACGTTTGGTGACTCCTTGTTCTTCAAAATACTTCTTCACATACCCATAAGCGGTCTTATCTTGAATCGTAGAAATCGTCCCAGCACGAAAGGCGTGGTCATGGCCAAACATCGAGCGTATATGCTCATGGGCTGTCGCTTGATAATCGCCGGAAAAGTTTAAGTCAATATCCGGAACTTTATTGCCTTCAAAACCTAAGAAGGTGGCAAACGGAATATCTTGGCCTTCGCCTTTGAGTACCGTGCCACATCGTGGACAATTGCCACTGGGTAAATCATAGCCACTTTCCACGTCTTGCAAGGCTTCTTGCAGATGCTGTGTACGGGCATCAAACTCTGCTTCTTTGGTTTTAAATAAGCTAAATCCACAACTCGGACAATAGTAATGCGGTGGTAAAGGGTTGACTTCCGTGATTTTCATTAATGTTGCAACCAACGATGATCCAACGGAACCTCGTGATCCGACCAAATAACCAGAATCCAAACTTTGCTTCACGATCACATGGGAAATGTAATACACATTCGCAAAGCCACGAGAAATAATGGTAGATAATTCATCTTCTACACGTGTTTTTACAATCTCAGGCAGTTGTTTGGAATATTGTTTATATGCCGCTTCCCAAACCATTGATTTGACTTGTTCGTTAATACTTGGAATGCCACTGCTTGCAAAAAAGTCATCGCTTGGGGTAAAGAGTTCACTCGGGAATAAGTCAAACTCTTCGACCATCTCCGCAACCATCATCGGGTTTTCAACAACAAGTTGATGAATTAACGCCTCATCACCAAGCCATTTGAAACTTTCTTTGAGTTCAGAGGTTTGATAGAAATGTTGGCTGGGACGATTCGCGACTCGTTTAAGCGGATGGATTCCTCCCCCTAGTTGCGGGGAATCAATATAGACATCGCGGAAGTTTTTATCGTTGGGGTTGATGTAGTGAGCATCTGAAGTGACAACTACTGGAATACTTAATTCTTCGGCAATTTGAAGAATCGATAACATCGATTCTTTGAGGTGTACTAGTCCATCGGGATCATCAGCACGTAAGTGAAGATACTGTTCTACGGGTTGAAGTTCAATCACATCATACTTCTCAATACGACTTCGAAGGACTTCATTATCTAAGTTTAATGCGGCATCAAATACATCAGAGTTGGCACAACTGCTTAACACCAAGATGCCTTCTTTGTACTTTTGAATCACACTTTGTAACACGCGAGGTTCTTTAAAGTAGTGGGTAGTTGAAGCGATGGAGACGATTTTATACAAATTCGTTAGTCCAACACGGGAAGTAGCAATGAGATTAATGTGATTAGGAATCGCTAAAGTATAGGCGTTATCTTGATCAATCAATTGATTGATTTCATCGAGATAATGAAGCTGTTTCGTATAGAGTTCTTGAAGTTCTTTGAGTAAAATTTGCGCCGTTGCTCTGGTGTCATGAATCGCTCGGTGATGCTGCGCAAGTTCGACTTTTAAGTGCTTCGCGACGGCTTTTAGATTAAAGGCTTTAAGTTCAGGGTATAAGGCTCTGGATAAATTGAGCGTATCAATAGAGGGAGCTTGTTCAGTAAAAACACCAAGCTCTTTTTCAATGTGATACAAGTGCGCTAAATCAAAGCTTGCGTTATGAGCTACAAGAATTGCTCCTTTGCGAAACTTGGTGAATTCTTTCATTACTTCTTCGATGCTCGGAGCGCCAACTAAGTCTTCTTCGGTAATCCCGGTTAATTGTTTTGTAAAAGCAGAGAGTGTCTGTTTGGTTTTAACAAACGTTGAATATTCTTCTTGAATGGCTCCGTCCACAATCTTAATTGCTGAGAGTTCAATGATGTGATCATAACGAACTGATAGTCCTGTTGTTTCAATGTCAAAAACGACGTAAGTGGCAGGAAGTAATTCTTGATGATTGGCTTGACGGGTAATCGTTAATGTTTCATCGTTCACGTAATTAAGCTCAACGCCATAAATCGGTTTAATCGGTTGGTGTTTAACCGCATGAGCAAAATCCGGAAACGCCTGTAAACTGCTGTGATCGGTGACGGCAATCGCAGGATAGCCACGGTCCACCGCAACTTTCACGTAATCTGTGATTGAGGAAATCGCATCCATCGCACTCATCGTTGTATGTAGATGAAGCTCAACACGAGGTTCATCGGTCGATACACGGTTGTCGGTGGGTGCAATATTTTTAATATGCTCGACTTCAAAGTAGACATCGTTACTGTAGCGGTCAACTTTGATGCTACCACGCGCAGCAACAAGTTTTCCGACAAGTAAGATGTCATCGAGGATCGTTGCACTAGCATTATTTTCATCACGCGAAAAACTGCGTAGTAAAATCGAATCATTATGGTCTGTAATATAAACATCAAAGATAATCGCACCACGCTGCGTGGTTCGTTTATCGACTTGAAAGACTTCCCCTTGAACCACATAAGGTACATCTTTGATTTCTTTAACACCTTCTGCGGTTGCTGGAATATCAACAATTGCAATCGGGGTTCCTTCGACGGGACCTGTCGATAAGAGTCGTTCTTGTTTCGCTTTTTCCATTTGCGTTTCCGCTTGGACTTGGGTGTCTAGACGAGCTTCTTCAATCAGCTCACTTGTTGAGACCCCTGACTCTTGAATCTGGACTGTGAAGGGTAATTCAACAAACCATTGTCGTGCTGTGGTGACGACAATTTTCATATGCTTTTCAATGAGTTCTTTATCATTTTGGTCTTTCGCAAAAAACGTAATCAGACCATTAAATTCTTTGTCAAAAACGCTGAGTCCTTGAAGACGTGGATACTCCAATAACGATTTTTCAAACGCCGTGGCATAATATGCAGCCAATAATTCATGGGGTACGGTCGCATCTTTATAATCAATGGATAATACTGGATGATACTTTTCATAATTATTTAGAATCGCTTGCTGCAAGGAGACGACATCCTCAACTGGTAAGACCGATTCATAGGCAAAACGAAAAACCCACTGATTTTGCAGTAGGCTAATTTCTATCCCGTCAAAACGACCCGATTGTAAGGTCGAATCTGTAAGATTTAACCGCGATAACAGGGTTGATAAATCCATGAATACCTCAGTCAAAAGTATACCATAGACCCCCATCTTTTTAAGGGGGTCCATCAATAAATCAAAGAATCAAATACGCGACTAATACAGTTACTGCATTACTAATAAAATTCACGCCATCATTTGTTAAATAACGAATTCCAGAGTGATACTTGTCACTGGAATTCTTTTCTTGGTCTTCGATTACTTCACCACTTGTTGAATCAAGATAACGGACTTGAAAATGGCCTAATAGTGAATCCAGAATACTACCCAAAAATCCAAAGATCATGACCCAAATATTAAACATCACAAAGCTACTGATTAAGACAGCTCCAACAAAGGAAGCAAAGAGTCCAATCCATGTTACCGACCCTGAAACACCGTATTTCGTGGGTTTGAATGTCACCAGTGATATGGGTGGCGTTTTACTTAATACCCCCAGTTCGCTAGACCATGTATCTGCGGTTGCCACAGCAATACTTATCACAAACATAAGTAAAAATAATTCATCTTGAGTTATGTAAAAAATCGCAGCCATTAGCGTTGCAACTAGACCATTCGCTACTACTTGTTTAGCGGTCCGTTTGGCCGGTTCTTTTTTAATCGTAAAGAATCGTCCAATCACATTCGATGAGACAAAAAACGTCAACAAGACACTCATCATGAAGACACCACCGGATGCATAAATAATTGTGCCGATGATGACTGCTGTCATCGCACCTGACCGACTTAAGCTTTGACGAGCATATGCCACTGCTGCGATGAGAGCGGCAAGAACAAATCCAATCACAACATTGGTCATAGGAAAAATCCTGCGAGTACAAAAATAATAAATGGCACGGTTAGATTATCAAGGCCTTTGGGTGAAAATAGTTCAACCATCCCTGCTGTGATCGCAATGATGATAGATACTGCTAGGTTCTGGGACCAGTAATAACTAACCGCAAAGGAAGCTAGGACCATGGTAAGACTACCTGCGACGGATTTATTTGGACGGATCATTTTTGATGAAACTTTTTTGCCAATGAGTGCCGCAAATCCGTCTCCATACCCCATCACAAATAAGGCAATGGAAGCGGCGGTAAACATATTGAATTCGTAGGCAGCAAAGGTAATCATACTTAAGGAAATCGCGTAATAGACCGTTCCAAAATCCTTCGATTCGTCTCGTTGAATCCCTGGAATTAGTCGAAGTCTAACATTTAATGCATTAATAAGTATGAAACTAACAGGTCCTACTAACGCAACCCATGTCGTATCAATATATGCCAGCGCAATTAACCACCAATGAATGACCCCAATATGAATCAATTTACGTGTGGTCTCTGCGGACACAATACGCAGCAAATAAAGTCCTACCCCAAGGAGGACTACACTAGCGACAAATAAATATGACACCGCAACCGCAATCAATTCGTTCATTTATTTTTCCTAAGGAAGCGTTTAGCTTTAAACGTCATAAACTTACGGCGCAAGGAGGATACTTCTTGGACCGATGAAAAAAGTTCAAACTTAGCCCAAATAATTTCATCTAACAGAGCTTCATGAAATTTCACGCCAGCATAGATGGCAAGTCGCATCGATGAATCAAACTGATTCAGATGATGATACAGTCTAACAAAAGATTGACGCGCCTCCCCCATCAATACCGCTAGTGCTCGAGCTAAGCTTTCGGGCACTTTTTGACTTGATTTGATGTTTTCAATATCAAGTGTAAATTCTTCAATCAACGAAGTAGGAAGTAAGGAAAAGGTAGTTGGTTTATGACCTAATTGATTGATCCACGTTGTGATGTTGATAGCAATCACTACTTCTTCGATGAGGGTTGTTATCTGAGGATTATGCGATGGATTAAGAATCACTTCAATGGCTTGGATAACATGGTACGACGATTGTTTAAACCAACTTTTAAGTTCCTCTACCGTTTGAATTTTGGGTTGATTATGTAAGGAGGGCTCAAACCAAGAACGGGTATGTTCACGGGGTAGTTGAAGCTCGCTGAGACATTGATATTTAAATTCTGACGAAAAAAAAGCCGCCGCAAGGATGCTTGCTTCTGCTTGACGTTCAAGCGGTGCTAATGCGATCGCATCAGCAAGACTTGGGTTATGTTTTCTGAGGATTTCAATGGCTTGTTCGTGGCAATATTTCATGACTACACTTTACCATAATGACAGGGGTTAGCATGAAAAAAGTCATGCCGGTTGGCATGACTCACATAAACCATAAATATCTAATTGATGGTGCTGAATCGTAAAGTGATGAGTCTTCGCAATTTTTTCATCATAGCCATGAAGTGGACATTCATCCAAATGAATCACTTTATGACAATTTGAGCAGATTAAATGGTGGGCATGGTCTTCATGACTGAGCTCATAATAAAGAACAGCTTCTCCAGGAAGTTGATTGGCCTCTACAAGACCAACTTGACGAAACGATTCAAGGGTTCGGTACACCGTTGAAATCGATAATTTTGGATCAAGTTTCACAAGTTGTAAGTACAACTCATCCACTGATAATAAGTACTGTGTTTTCGATAATGCTTCATATACTTTCTTACGAGCGGGGGTTGCTTTTAGCCCTTTGGCTTGAAAGAGTTTGGTTAGACTCATCCTTCTGCTCCTTGGATAACATTATTTCCTATATACGCTAGCGCTAAGACGACCGCAGACACCATAACAATCGTTGACCCGGTGGGTAAATTTAACATAAAACTTGCGAGGATGCCAAGTATGACGTTAATGACACTTATTCCAACGGATAACAAAATTGTATTTCGAAAGCCAAATCGAAACTGCAAGGCAATAACCCCAGGAAAGATCACCATGGCGGATATCAGTAATACACCAATCGATTGAATTCCGATTGTAATAATAACGGCCGCAAGAACGGCTAACACAATATTGATACGTCCAATTTGTGGACGGTTAACGCGGGCGTAAGATTCATCAAACGTGGAGACAAATAATTCATCATAGTAAAACACCATGACACCGACGACAATAATGGTCACGCCCCAGGCAATCCAGACGTCTAAATTATTTAAGAGTAAGATGCTGCCAAATAAGTACGAATCTAAATCAGTAGAAAATCCACCACGGACACTGGAAAGTATCGTGGCCATCGCAAGCGCGACACTACTAAATAATCCAATCGAGGCATCCCCACCAATGCTGGAATTCTCCGATAAATATAAAATAAATAAACTTGCCACAACGACAATCGGAATCGTTACAAGAATTGGTGTTTGATTAAAAAATAATGCAACCGCGACCGCACCAAAACTCACATGCGCAAGGCCGTGGCCAATCATTGAATAATTTCGTAAAACTAAAAATGATCCCAAAAACGAACTACTAATCGCGACCGCAATCCCGACAACAATCGCACGAACCATGAAGGCATATTGAAAGATATTCAACAGATTATCCCACATGATGAGCCTCATGATGAGAAGCGTGGGTATGAATAAATGGAGATAAGTCCTTGCTTTCACAAAACGCACGGAAACTTCCGTCAAACAATAATGTCTGGTCCATGTATAAGACACGGTTTGCTTCATGGGTATCGGTTGCTAAATCATGCGAAACAATAATAATCGTAATCCCCAAGGCATGAAGTTCATTCATCATTGGATAAAATGCATCACGCATCGCTGGGTCTAGAGCTGATGTTGGTTCATCAAGAATGATCACTTCTGGACTCGAGATTAGTGCTCGAGCAAGCAAGGCTCGTTGTAATTGACCTCCACTTAAAATTCCAATGCGTTTTTGTTTTAAATGCGAGATGCCTAACTTTTCCATGACCTCATCAATTTGTTGTTGTTCTTCTTTACTTGCTTTGAGTAACATCGATGTTTTAGGCAGTCCCATTCGAACCACTTCTTCGACAGTTGCAGGAAAGTGGCGATTTTGTTTTGCGGTGACTTGGGGTAAATACCCAATTCGAGACACATGGTTTTCAATCGTTCCACTCGAGGGATGCATGACATTCATCAGCATTTTAATGAGTGTCGATTTACCACCCCCATTAGGACCAACAAGGAAAATATATTCGCCCTTGGAAATGGAAAAAGACACGTCTTTAATGACGGTCTGCTTTCCAAATTGCTTATGAATATTTTTAGCTACAAACTGTACACTCATCCGGATAGAGTCCTTCTTTCAATCGCTCATTGTTCTCATATAGGATATCAAGAAGTGTCCAACCTTCATCGTATAATTCTTGGGAAATGTTTCCTGCGGTAAATAACTGAACCACCACAACTCCAGTTGCTTCCGCAATCGCGTTAGCAACATTTGGTTGAATAAATTCTTCGGCAAATATGACGGAGGTTCCAAGCGTATCGACCGCTTCAATCAACTCCGCGATTGCTTGAGCTGTGGGTTCTTGATCATCGCTAAATCCGGAGTATGGTGTTTGATACGTTAGCCCGTAATGACCGGCGAAGTACGCAAAGGCATTATGTCCACCATGAAGAAGGGTGCGAACCGGTGCGTTAGCAATCAACTCAGTGGTTGCCTCTTCATACGCTTCGAGTTCTTCCAAATAGGCAGATAAATTCGCATTAATAGTTGCTGATTGATCTGGAACGAGTACGATTAATGCATCCGCAATCGCTTGCGCCATTTCTTCTAAGTTATGTGGATCAAGCCAATAATGCGGATCGATAGCTCCGTGGTTGTGATCATCATGGTCTTCATCCATATGTTCTTCTTCATCATGATCATCATGATCAGCATCGTGATCGTCGTGGTCTGCATCATGGTCATCGTGGTCGTCATGGTCATGTTCATCGCCTTCGATGACATCAACAAATCGACTCAAGTCGAGAACACGTAAGGAATCAGGTTTGGATTCTTCAATATCATGAACCCAGCCTTCCATGATTTCACCTGTATAGATTAATAAACTGGCATCAAGGATTGTTGCAACATCACCAGGTGTTGGTTCAAATGTATGAGCACTTGCCCCAAACGGCAAAATATAGACATGATTTATTCCTTCGGGGGCTAATGCCTCCACCATGGAATATTGGGGAAATAACGTCGTTACAACAGTGATTGAATCGTCATCGCTTGTTGTACAAGCAGATAATCCAAGACTGATAAATAACAATAGAGTTAACAATAGTTTTTTCATAGAAAGTCTCCTTCAGCATGAATAAAGTATCATACCTTTTTTGCAAATGCAACTCATTCGCAAATAGAAAATAAAAGAAAAAGCCGTTAGGCTTGTTCTTTTAAGGATTCGAGCTTGGCCATCGATTGGAAATCTTCATTGTTTTGTAGCAATTCTTGATAGGTTCCTTGATCTTTCAATTGACCCTGGTTCATCACATGAATCACATCACAATCAATTAATGTATTTAAACGGTGCGCGACCATGACGATGGTGATACTTTTAGCCGCTTGTCGAATGGCTTGTAAGACTTCTTCTTCGGTTTTACCGTCTAATGAACTTGTCGCTTCATCTAAGACCAGTAAGCTAGGTTTACGATACAGCGCACGAGCAATCCCAATGCGTTGGCGTTCGCCACCACTGAGTCGAACTCCGCGTTCCCCGACAATTGTATGTTCTTGTTGTGGCAAGCGAGAAACTAAATCGTCCAAGGCTGCCATTTGAATGACATCTTTAATGCGTTCATCATCAATATCTTGATCTTGAATCCCAAAGGCAATGTTTTTACGAACCGTATCATCCGATAAATAAATCTCTTGAGGGACATACCCGATTTGGGCTTGCCATGCTTTAACGTTTTGCGGCGTAATGGCAGTATCATCAACCTTCATCGAACCTTCTTGAACAAATAGGAGTCCAAGAATAATGTCCATTAAGGTTGTCTTACCACTGCCCGTTTTTCCAACAATCCCAACCATCGTGTTCTTTTTAATCGTTAGATTAATCTTGTGAAGAACTCCAGATTCAGCACGATTATATTTAAAGGATGCATTACCAAAGGTAATGGCTTTATCAAACGAGAGCGGAGCAACATCTTGGGCCCCAACGGAAGCGGCATAGTTTTGAGCTTCATACACATCACCGTAAATTCGCTCTAATAAAGGACGGTAATAAATTAAACGGTTATAAGCATAATAGACCGCTTGTAAGGCAGGTAGCATACGGTATCCGGCAATTCCAAATAGACCGACTAACGGTGCTAACGCTTCAATCGGACGACCTAACGCCACTTCGATCACAACAAATAAAACAATCCCACCTGCCGCAATCGCTTCAATAATATAGCGAGGAATCATCCCTGTCGCTGAAGTAAAAGCATTTGAGCGAGCAAAGACTATGGAATGTTCTTTATAGTTATCAAGATAGTATTCTTCAACACCCATCACTTTTGTCGTTTTAAAGCTGTTTAACCCTTCGGTTGCAAAACGAATCCGCTCTTGGTTTGCTACATTTCGTTCTTCGCCTTTTCGTCGTACAATTCGGCGGAAGAAATAGGTTAAACCAACATAGATGCCACCGAAGATTACCGCTGCAATGACACTGGTTTGGAATTCTATGACAAGGATTGTTAACAAAATAAATCCAAG
>CAYTXT010000014.1:0-18438 GCA_964442245.1 uncultured Candidatus Izemoplasmatales bacterium | reverse complement strand
TGGGATGGATCTTTAAGTAAGATTTTAAGTGGAACATTGATGGAATGTGGAACGTGTTTTTGTTTATACACATCCATCGGGCTCACATCAATGACCAGTGGTCTTTTCTTATTCGCGTCACGAAAATCATGAACGGTTATTTGCTTAATTTTTTGTTGGAAGAACATAAATGGCATCATATAAAATATTCTGGTTTTAAGATGTAAAAGTTTTTACGATCCGTAGAAAGAATTCCATCCATTCGCATGTAAATCAACTCTCTGGATAACGAAGGTCGCTTAACATTTAGTCGCTTCGCCAACTCCTCTTTCGTCGTCCCGATCGGAACCGTTGAGTTTCCTGTGTATATTGATTTGATATAGGCAATGATTTTGTCACGAATACTTGCCTGTGAGAGCAAGCTCAATTCTTCCGTTAGCGATTGCGCTTGATAACTTAAGACCGTTAAGTAGTTTTGTAAGAATTTAGAGTAGGTACTTAGCGCCTGAACCAGTTGATCTTTTTTTAGATACAAGACTTGAGTGGTTGATGTTGCAATGAGTTGACTAGGGTAGGTAGAGTCTTTTGCAAAGAGAGTAAGTTTTCCCCAAAGGTGTTACCTGCTTTACGCAGAAGTCCTTTGCCGATTTCTTCGACTTCACCAGATTCAATAATCCCAATGGCATTGACTGGTTCATTCTTATTGACGAGTAAATCACCCTTTTGATACGTAATGGTTTCAATCGAAAAGCGGCGTAAAAATTGATTGATTTCTTGAAGGGTAAATCCTTGAAATAACTGACATTGAAAGATTGCGCTCATCGTCTCACCACAGCTTTATAGTACCATATGTTACTTTTGGGCGGTGTCGATTGACACGGTGAATATGTCATCTACAAGAGATAGTTTGAGGTTGAATTTATGTAAATCTAAGATTTGTTTTACGATATATAAACCCAAGCCGGTACTTCCTTGGTTGCGACTACGACTCTTATCACTTCGGTAAAAAGGCTCGGTCAATCGTTGAACATCATTGGCATCGGTCATCGAAGTATGATTTTGCAGGGTTAACGATCCCAAAGACCAACGTAGAGTAATAACGGAATTAGGCGTTGCATACTTAATGGTATTTGATATTAGATTCGACAGCACGAGTTGGATTTGTTCTTCGTCTGCAACGAGCGTTGATTCATCACTTTGAATCTCCATTGTTAACTTCGCTTGCTCTAGAAGTGGAACATAGCTTTCGTAATTTGCTTGAATTAAATCCTTCATGACAATGACATCCTGTTGAAGCTCAATGGAACCTTGATCAAAGCGGTACACTTGCATCATATCTTGAATGATTCGGTTCGCACGTCGTATTTCATTTTCAATGGTTTGATAATGCTCAGGGGAATCGTTGGGGTTGATGATTCCCTCTTTGATTGCCTCATACGTTGCTTGAATGATCGCAAGTGGTGTTTTGAGCTCATGGGAAACACCAGCAACGAAATCCTTTCGTTGTTGGTCACGATGTTGTTCAGACTCTAGCTGCTGTGACAAGACATTGTTTTGATCATTAAGCATTGTCATCGCATTAGAAAGATTAGCACTCAAATAGTTGATGTTTCTTGATAACTCCCCAATCTCATCGTCGGATTCACTAATGGTAATTGGTGTGAAATCAAGAGATGCAAATCGCTTTGTCGCATTACTAATCTCAATCAACGGGATGGAAATTCGTCTAAAGTAAAAGAAATATAGAATTCCCACTAGCATAAGTGCGATGGAAAAAATAACTAAGTTAAAGCGTGCCAATGCGGATGTGATTAAGTTGATATTGGTTAATGGGAAGATACTAAATAAGAGTAGTTTTGACGATTGATTTGATACTTGTGTTACATACACAAGGTTTAACGGATTTCTCTCTTCATCAATTGATTCATAGCGAAGGGTAGTCGGTGTCACCTGAACAACATTGTCAATGTTGTTTCCACTCATTAGGTTAAGGAGTTCGGAGTTCGTATAGGACTCTTTTGCACTGTTTACTACGATTTGTTGGATTGATGTAATCGTCCCTTCTAAATTAACAATCGTTTTACTAACACCGAGTTGCTCTTTAATATCTGGGGATATGTCACCAATGCGTTCACTACCAAATACCATCCGGTCATTAATGGTTAATGAGATGGGAACTAGAAAATCACTTCGGTCAGTAGTGTAAAAACTCCCATCAACATTTGTACCAATTCGTAACATCCCTGCTGTTCTGGGTTGAATAACGGTAAAGGAATCACCACTAGAAGTCGTTAACGTAACGGTGCGAAAGTCATACTGCTGTGAGGTTACCTCAGAGGGGTCAACAATTGAATTGAACGTTCCAGTGGATGCCGATAGTTGTTCAAGTAAATCGGTATAGTCTGTGACGTTTAAATCGATGGATTGTAACTCTGATTCAATCGTGTTTCTTGTTTCATTAATGATGAATAAAGGAAGCACTCTTGTTTGTAGGATGATTTGCAGGAAAAAAGTGAGCCCCAAAATGACCATGGTCCCCACCATTAATTTACGTAAAAAGGATTGTTTCATGAAGGAACCCCAAATCGGTATCCAATCCCATGGACGGTTTGAACGTAGTCTTTCGCAGGCCCTAGTTTTTGACGTAAGGTTTTAATGAATGTATCGACAATGCGGTCTTCTACATATACATCCATTCCCCATATTTCATCCAAGAAGGTATTACGATCAATCGCAATATCTTGGTGTTTAATTAGATATTCTAAAATATCAAATTCTTTTTTACTTAATGTAACTTCAGACCCATCAACCTTAACAAGCCGTTTGTCAAAATGAATCTCTAAGATACCAACTTTATAATTGGGAGATTGCTGTGCAATTTGTTGACCTTCGTAACGACGAAGTACACTATCGACTTTTGCCACGAGCACGCTAGGAGAAAAAGGCTTGGTGACATAGTCATCAATTTGTAGACCATATCCTTTTAATTGGTTTTCTTCACTTGAGAGTGCTGTCACCATGATAATCGGAACATCGGAATGTTGGCGGATCGCCTTGACCACATCAAAACCATCAATGTGGGGTAACATCACATCAACACAAACCACATCAAACGAATGTTGATTGAACTTTTCTAACGCAGCGATTCCATCGGTAGCCGTAATGACGTCATAGCCACTTTTTTTAAAATACGCCTCTTCAATTTTTAATAAGGATAGTTCATCCTCAACGAGTAGAATTTGTTTCATCATAGCCTCAATTAACTATAACAAGGAACCACAAACTCTTCGCGTACTCTTCACAAAATCTTCACAAAAAAAGACTGTTTACACAGTCTTTAGCCAGTAATATTCATAAGGACCGATAACAAAGGAGTCATCGGTATGAAGCTGTCGTTGCTGAAATACATCCTGGTAGATTCCGAGTGATTGTGGAGGTAGAAGAGGTTTTAAGTGGATGGTTTGGGGTAGATCACTAAAATTGAACAATCCTACGAACGATTCTTTTTCTAAGACACGGTGGGTCATATATAAGTGAGTGTTTAGTGTATCGACATAATGTTCGCGCACTGTGGAATGTAAGATGGATAACTCTTTACGCTTTGCAATCATGCTTTGCAGGGTTTGAAAGACACTACCTTCAAGTGTGGTTGTCTTAGATCTGTTTTTCGCCACAGTCCAATTAAAGAAACTACGATGTAGCCATCTTGAATCATGGGCTTTCTTTGCATCATCTAAATACGATTCGTCATTTAGCGTGGCAAGCTCATCCCCACTGTAAATAAATGGAATTCCTTTACTGGAAAGTAGAACAGCGTGGAGTAGATGGATTCGTTTTATTGACACTTCCTTTAAATACCGATCGTTTACCTCAAGAGCCTTTTCAACCCCGACTAAGGAAGCAAGTCGGCCAGAGTTACGGGCATCCATGGTGACAGGATTAAATTCATACAGTTTTCCTTTTGAAAAACTATAAGGATGGTCACCTAAGAAGAAGTGAATTAAAAATTGTTTATGGTCATAAGGGCTAAATCCCATTTCTTGAATCGCTTGTTCATTAAAACCCCATCCAATGTCGTCATGACAACGAACATAATTAATCCATGCTCCTTGCAAAGCAGGGGTTAGTCGTGATTGGTCGATACGAAGTAGTCGAGCATCCTTGGTCGCCATGGCATTCCACAAGTTCACCATAAAGGTGGCATTATACATAACATCACATTCTTGGGTTGAAGTACCAAAATAACGAACGATTTCTTCGGGTTCAACAATCGCTTCCCCAAGAATCGCAACACCGGGAGCAACCTCATTCATGATTTGATGTAGCATGTCGAGTAGTAAGTGAATGGTTGGATGATTACGGCATGTATGACCCAGCTCTTTCCACATGAATGGAATCGCATCAAGGCGAATCATATCAACGCCTAGGTTAGCCATGAAAAGAAGAATATCAACAATTTCATTAAAGACATGGGGATTTCTAAAATTTAAGTCCCACTGAAATTCATAAAAGGATGTCCATACATATTTCTTGATCTGAGGGTAATAAGTAAAGTTTCCTGGAGCAACTCCTGGGAAGACTTCAGGAACGGTTTTATCGAATTCATTCGGAATGGATTCGTCATCAAACATCAAATAATAATCTTGATAAAATTTGTCCCCACCTAATGCCTTCAGCGCCCACTCATGTTCTTTTGCTGTATGGTTAATAACAAAATCCAACACCACATGCATTTGTTTTTCTCGTAAGCTGGAGGTTAGTGTTTGAAAATCCGATAAGGATCCAATACTAGGCTCAATCGAACGGTAATCCATGACGGCGTATCCACCATCATTTTCACCAGGTCGGCCTTGAAGAATCGGCATTAAGTGAACCATATTGACGCCAAGCTCTTCCAAATAATCTGTCTTTTTTAATAACCCTTTTAGATTCTTACTAAAAAGGTCGACATAGAAGTTGTAGGCAACAGTTTGGTTTGATAAATACCATCCTTTGCTTTTCTTATCAAAAGCAGACAGTTCCTTACTGCGTGATTTTTTGGCTTGGCTAATGATGGATGTTAGTTTTCCAAAAGCCTCTTTTACATCAATGTATCCATTGTCCTTATATAAGGATTGATAAATGTCTTTATATGTCTTCATAGGACCTCGATTTATCATATCATTCACCATAATTTTCGCCTATATCACATCTTCACAAAACCTTCACGAAACCTTCCTAATCACTTCACGCCTACTTCGTATACTAAGGCTGTAATTAGAAAGGAGCAATAACATGAAAAGTATTTTTCTAGCAGGTAGCTTATTATTTGGAGGATGGTTTGGGGTCAACGCATCAGACATCGAGTTTAAACCTCGTTCAGTGGAAACACCCATCGTAGAAGTCAACGAACTTCATGCGTATGTGAACGAATTATTAGAAGGCTATGATGTAACCGATTTAACAGAAGAAGAAATTGCGGCTCTTCAAGCAGAGATTAATGCTCTTGTTCAAGCCAAAGCGGATGAACTTGGATTAACCTTAAAAGAAGACCACGATGTATTCAGTCAATTTGTTAATCGTGAATTAATGGGCGAAGTCGTTGCGTATGCGAAAGAACTAATCGCAACCTATGATTTTGAGAATATGACAGAAGAAGAAATTGCGATTGCTAAAGCTGAAATTCAAACATTAATTGAAGCGAAAGCCGCTGAGCTTGGTGTCACCCTTCCTGAGAACGGTCTTGGATTTGCTCGAACCGATCGTGGCCGTGGGTTTGGACGTGGCAAAGGATTCATGCAAGGCGGACGAGGTTCTCGTGGTGGTATGGGTCGCGGAGAATACCGTGTTCCTGAGGTCACTGAACCAGCAACTTCAACCTCAACAAACTCCTTATAATTAATAGCGTAACTGCAAGAAAAAAGATGTGGTGAACCCACATCTTTTTCATTGACTTATAAGGACGCGCTCTTTATACTTATATGGCAGTTAATGTTGCGGGTGTGGCGGAACTGGCAGACGCGCTAGACTTAGGATCTAGTTCTTCGGAGTGCAGGTTCGATTCCTGTCACCCGCACCAACTACAAGCGGTCCGGTAGTGTAGTGGTTAACATGCCAGTCTGTCACACTGGAGATCGCGGGTTCAAGTCCCGTCCGGACCGCCATTTATATATATGCGCCTGTAGCTCAATTGGATAGAGTGCTTGACTACGGATCAAGAGGTTGTGGGTTCGACTCCTGCCAGGCGTGCCAATATTCGGGAAGTGGCGCAGCTTGGTAGCGCACCTGGTTTGGGACCAGGGGGTCGCAGGTTCGAATCCTGTCTTCCCGACCATTGTATATCTAACACGGCAAACGCCGTGTTTTTTGATATGATAAAAGCATAAGAGGTAGACATGAAACTATTTTTAGATACGGCCGTGGTCGAAGAGATTCGCCAAGCCAATGAATTAGGTGTCATTGATGGGATTACAACCAATCCGACATTGATCAAACGATCAGGTCGTGACTTTGGTGAAGTGATTCGAGAAATTGCCTCCATTGTTGATGGACCAATCTCTGGAGAGGTGAACTCACTCGATGCCAAAGGGATGATTGATGAAGGCCGCGTAATTGCCAAGATTCATCCGAATATGGTTGTGAAATTACCACTCAGTGACCAAGGGTTAATTGCTTGTAAGAAATTAACAAGCGAAGGAATTCGTACCAATGTCACACTCATCTTTACAGCAAACCAAGCATTACTAGCGATGAAAGCAGGGGCATCCTTCGTATCCCCATTCTTAGGTCGATTAGACGACATTAGTCATGATGGGATGCAGTTAATTGAAGAGATTGTTCAATTAATTGATAACTACGGATTTGACTCCGAGATTATCTCTGCCAGCATTCGTCACCCTCGCCACGTACTTGACTGTGCATTAGCTGGGGCACACATTGCGACCATTCCTTATAAAGTATTACTTCAACTGCTCGACCACCCATTGACCGAAAAAGGAATTGCTCAATTTAGAGCCGATTATGAATCGAGTTTAAAATAAGCCCAATTTGGGCTTATTTTATTGATTTTGAATAGTGTTTGGTGTAATGTTTACATACATTTGAATAAGGGAATACTGTGTAGTAGAGGCTGCGTTACATCAAGAGTACTTGCAAGAGGAAAGGGATGGACGCCGAAGTAACGTTGTTACTGGGCTTATGTTGAACAAGCATAAGACTGTTCGTTCTTGTCACCCAACAAGGAGGAGTGCGCTATACACGGTGGGGTAAAAGGTTGAGACCAACTCATGAGCCTTTTGCTCATGAGTTTTTTATTGGAGAAAATATGCGATTATTTGGGACTCAAGAAATTAGACAAAACGAGCTGTTTATTGGTGGGATGAGTGTATCTGATCTAAAGAAACAGTTCGGAACACCGCTTTATGTGATGGATGTTGCTCACATGAAAGCCCAAAGTAAACTCATTAAAGAGTCGTTTTCGCATCCTTCAATTTCTACTGGTGTTATGTATGCCTCTAAAGCTTTTCTAAATCTAGCAATGGTGAAGTTCATTCAAGACCAAGACTACTTAATTGAAGTGGTCTCAGAAGGCGAACTCTATACCGTTGAACAAGCAGGATATCCCCTACAAAACGTGTTTTTTCATGGGAACGCCAAGACGGCTGCGGAACTGGATTATGCGTACCGTAGCCGCGTTGGCACCATTATTATTGATAATCATCAAGAGTTTGTGATGCTCCAAGCGCAACATCCAGGAGGATTTGTCCAACGCGTCATGGTGCGTTTGAATCCATTAATCGAAAGCGAAACACACGAATACATTCAAACCACGATGAATGATTCAAAGTTTGGCGTTTATGCATATGATGAATCAACCCTTACATTACTACGTTTGATTCAAGCGGACGAAAGGTTTACTTTTGTTGGGATTCACTCTCATATTGGATCGCAAATCGTCAATCCGAATACCTTTTATGCTCAAGTGGAAAGTATGATGGGGATTGTTCGTGATTATGCGGATAAAGGAATCTCGATTCAAGAAGTAAATTTAGGTGGCGGATTCGGGGTTGCTTATACCGAAGTCGACCACGAAGTGGATTTAGCGGTGGTCTTGCCGAACATGTTAAAAACAATTGCGCTTTTTTGTGAAGAACATGAACTCACCATTCCTAAAGTTTATATTGAACCGGCACGAAGTATAGTCGCTAATGCGGGAACGACTCTCTATACGGTTCATTCAACCAAAACCACTCCAAGTGGAAAACAGTTTTGTTTTGTTGATGGGTCCATGGCCGATCATATTCGTACCGTTTTGTATCAAGCGACGTATGACGCGGTAGTGGCAAACCGGGCAACAGATCCAGAAAATACAACGTATACCATTGGGGGACGTGCTTGTGAATCCGGCGACATCATTGTTCGCTCGGTAAAATTAGCAACACCACAACCAGGTGATTTGATTGCCGTATCAACCACTGGAGCGTACCACTATTCGATGGCTTCCAACTATAACCGCTTTACCAAACCGGCCGTTGTGTTTGTCGAAGATGGTAAAGGGCGTGTTGTTGTAAAACGAGAAACGCTCGATGATTTACTACGAAATGATGTGAAGTAACATGTCTGTTGTTATGAAATTTGGCGGGTCGAGTGTTGCAACACTGGACCTGATGAAACAAGTGGCGTCACATGTTGTGGCTCGTTATCAAAAAGAACCGGTGGTGTTGGTCATTAGTGCGATGGGCAAAACCACGAATCAATTGGTGGAACTTGCCAAACAAGCATCGAATAATCCATCGAAACGAGAACTCGATATGTTACTTGCTACCGGAGAACAAACCTCGGTCGCATTAATGACGATGATTTTAAATGACCTAGGAATTAAAGCTGTATCACTCACTGGATATCAAGCTGGGATTAAAACCGAAGGTCACCATACAAAAAACAAAATTGTTGCTATCGATATTCAAAAGATTAAGCGTTACCTGGATGACAACACCGTTGTCGTTGTTGCTGGATTTCAAGGAATGAATGAATCCGGCGATATTACCACACTAGGTCGTGGAGGTTCAGATACCTCTGCCGTTGCATTAGCCGCAGAGCTAGGTTGTGACGCCGAAATTTATACCGATGTGGACGGGGTGTATACCATTGATCCACGCATCTATCCAAATGCGAAGAAATTAGAACAAATCACCTATGAAGAAATGAAAGAACTATCGTTTCTGGGGGCGAAGGTGATGGAGTATCACTCACTGGATATTGGTGAGCGTCATCATGTCAAAATATATGTAGCATCGAGTCAAATGAATCAACCAGGAACATGGATTCAGGAGGAAGAAATGATTCAAGTGAAACCCGTCACCGGGGTATCGATTTCCGAACAAGTCTTACCCGTGAACATTAAATATCTACCCAATAACAACAAGGTTGTTGCCGATGTTTTTGTTCGCTTGGCGAAAGACGGGGTGAATGTCGATATGATCAGTGAATCCTATTCCAGTAAAAATTTAATTAACCTATCGTTTACCGTCAGTGTCGAAGACGAATCGGTTGTCACTTCATATTTATCGGAGCTTCATCAAACCTACCCAGAAATTAAAACATCGTTAGAACACGATATGGTAAAGGTTTCCATTGTTGGGACAGGGATGAGAACGCAGTCTGGGATTGCGGCACAAACCTTTCAAATCTTAGCCGAACTCGATGTCGCGTTTCGTTTAGTCACGACCAGTGAAATTAGCATTAGTTTTACGATTCCGCGAAAGGAAAAAGAACGAGTGGCGAATGCCATTGCGTCCCACTTTGAATTATGAAATTTCGCAAATATCATGGCACAGGTAACGATTTTCTTATCTTAGATCATGTGCCGTCCCCAGAAAAAATAAAACAATTATGTGATCGTCATTTTGGAATCGGAGCAGACGGGATTTTAGTTGCCAGTCCTTCCACCAAAGCAACCATCATGATGAATTACTATAATGCAGATGGTAGTGTGGCAAAAATGTGTGGTAATGGTCTACGTTGTTTTGTCCGTTATTTACATGATGAGCAATTGGTTGATAAAAATTCATTTATTGTTGAAACCTTAGCAGGACTTGTTCCGGTTTCGGTGATTGGTGAGGATATCTCTATCGATTTAGGTGAAATTACGTTTGGGTTTCATGCCGCAAACATAACACCGATGGCATTAGCCATCGAAGGAGTCACGGTATACCCGTCAACCTTAACCACATCTCATGCCATCGTGTTTGAATCTGTGAATGAAGAAGAACTCGGACCTAAAATTACAAGTGCTCCCGTCTTTAGTGATGGGGTAAACACTAGTTTCGTTCAAGTTCAAGGACCCAACGAACTCTTTGTTCGTACGCATGAGCGAGGAGCAGGATGGACATTATCATGTGGTACCGGTGTTGCAGCAAGCGCTGCGACGGCTGTTCAATTAGGTAAGGTAAAAAGTCCGGTTCAGGTTCGTGTTCCAGGTGGCGCATTAACTGTGCGTGTTGATTCCACGATCATTCTTCAAGGACCAGCCGTAAAAGTTGCGGAAGGTGAGGTCGTATGAAGCTAGCGATTGTTGGTGCCACAGGCCTTGTTGGACAAACCTTTATTAAAGTTATCGAAGAGCGAAAAGTACCCGTTACTTCGTTAACGCTATTTGCATCAGAACGCTCTGCTGGAAAGTCATTATCATTTCAAGGAACGCTGATTCCTGTTACGACGCTAAACGAGGATAGTTTTAATCAACAATTTGATGTTGTGTTATTTAGTGCTGGGGGATCGGTATCGAAAGAATATGCTCCCCTTGCTGTTGCAAGTGGTGCATATGTGGTTGATAACTCGTCGTATTGGCGAATGCATGAGGGGATTCCTCTGGTCGTTCCGGAAATAAATGCTAACGATATTCCTAATGAGCCAAGTATTATTGCAAATCCAAATTGTTCCACAATTCAATCGGTGATGGCACTGTCTGCCATCCATCAAAAATACGGCATTACACGTCTCAGTTATACGACCTATCAAGCGGTATCAGGAGCAGGGCAAAAAGCAGTGAATGACTATCGCGCGACCAAACAAGGTCAAGAGCCCACGTATTTTAAGGTTCCGATTGATAAAGTTGTTTATCCCCAAATTGATGTCTTCTTGGACGATTACTCGACCAAAGAAGAACAAAAAATGATTGATGAAACGAAGAAAATCTTACATGATGCATCGATTCAAATTTCATCAACATGTGTCCGAGTTGGGGTTGAAAATGGTCACGCTGTGGCGATTCAACTTCAAACAAAAAAACCATTTAATTTAGTTGATATCGAGTCCTTATTAGAAGCATCACCAGGTGTTACTTTTTATCCTCATCCTACCTTTCCAACCGCCCTTGATGCGGATGGGAATGATGAGGTTCATGTCGGCCGTGTCCGCTTAGACAAAGCCGTTGAAAACGGGCTTCATCTATGGGTGGTTGCTGACAACATCCGTAAAGGAGCAGCGACCAATGCCGTTCAAATTGTAGAATCAATCCTAGGAGGAAATCATGGCACTATTTAAAGGTTCAGGAGTTGCAATCATTACTCCATTCACGAGTGATGATCAGGTTAACTATGATGTGTTTGGTTCCTTGATTGATTTTCATATCAACAATGGAACCGCTGCAATCATTGTCAGTGGTACGACCGGAGAATCCGCAACGTTATCGAAAGCAGAGAAACTCGAGCTGTTTCGTTTTTCCGTGGAGTATGCCAAGGGGCGTATCCAAATTATTGCAGGGACAGGATCGAACAATACCAAGGAATCCATTGAGTTAAGTAAAGAAGCAGAAAAACTTGGGGTGGATGGACTGCTTTTAGTCACCCCTTATTACAATAAACCAACCCAAGAAGGTTTATTTGCTCATTACAAAGCCATTGCTGAAGCCGTATCAATTCCGATTATTTTATATAACGTGCCCGGGCGTACTTCGATTAACTTACTTCCCGAAACAGTGGCTCGTTTAGCAGCAATCCCTAACATCCAAGCGATTAAAGAAGCGTCTCATGATTTAGTCCAAATTCAAAAATTATTTGGCTTGGTTGATTCGTCATTCATTATTTATTCTGGAAATGATGATCAAACCCAGGAAATTCTTGAGATGGGAGGACTTGGTGTGATTAGTGTGACGGCCAATGTCGATCCTAAGAGTGTAGCGGATCAAATTAACTATTACTTAAGCGGCCATGCCGATAAAGCTCGCCAAATGGGTTCAGATTTACTTGAATTTCATGAAAGCATGTTTGTCGAAAGTAATCCTGTTCCGGCAAAAACATTACTTCGTTGGATGGGATTTGAGGTGGGAAGCGTTCGCTTGCCACTGGTTGAACTTCAACCCGAATCGGCGAATAAACTACGTAGTATTAGTCAACGTTTTGGAGTGATTAAATGAAGATTTTAATTCACGGGGCTGCCGGAAGCATGGGGCAAGTCCTATGCCAAATGGTAGAACCAGATGAATTGGTTGCGGTAGAGACCGTCAAACCCAAAGAAGGAATGATTGCCGAGTTATCCAGCGCACCCGTTTGTGATGTTGTGGTTGATTTTTCCCATCCGAGCTTACTAGCGAGTGTGATTGAGTATTGTCAAAGTAACAGTGTGGGGCTTGTTTTAGGTACAACGAACTTAGAGGAATCTCACCAAAAACAACTTCAAGCACTGGCTCTTCATGTTCCGGTGATTGTTAGTAGTAATTTTTCATACGGGGTGAGTGTAATGCGTCGCTTGGTAGCAGCCGCAACCAAAGCCTTGGAAGACTTTGATATTGAGTTATCTGAAACGCATCATATTCATAAACTTGATGCCCCCAGTGGAACGGCTAAAACCTTGCTACGTGATATTAAAAAAGCAAGCAGTCAACCTCGCCAAGAAGTGTATGGTCGAGGACCGGGTAGCCCAGCCAAAGAACCAGGAGAAATTGGGGTTCATAGTATTCGTAGTGGAGAAAATCCTGGGGAACACACTGTGATTTTTTCCTCCAAAGAAGAACAAATTGAAATTACCCATAAAGCGTTTGGCAAACAAGTGTTTGCGAAAGGCGCGTTGCAAGCAGCGAAATGGCTCGTAACGCAAGAACCGGGTTATTATACGATGAAGGAGTTTACGAATGAATGATTTTTTAACCGATCCGTATGAGATTGCCAAGTTTATTAAAAATGCTGTAAAACAAACGCCTGTTAAAGCTTATATTAATGGAAACTTATCAGGCATTGATTATGGAATGGCCAAAGCCTTTGGGACCGATCAATTCGCAACTGTGATTGGTGATGTGGTTGAGATTGACCGCATTTTATCAACCTATCAAGACCAAATCAAAGAGGTGGTGATTGAAAATGACCGCCGCAACTCTGCGATTCCACTCCTTGATTATCGTCATATCGACGCCCGTATTGAACCGGGTAGTTTTATTCGTGAATATGTCACGATTGGCAAAAGTGCCGTCATTATGATGGGGGCCGTGATTAATATTGGTGCTGTCGTTGGAGAAGCAACAATGATTGATATGAACGTTGTCTTAGGCGCAAGAGCAACCATTGGTGCACGTTGCCACATTGGTGCTGGTGCTGTGATCGCGGGCGTTTTAGAACCCCCTAGTGCGACCCCAGTCATTATTGAAGATGACGTATTAGTCGGGGCGAATGCCGTTGTATTAGAAGGCGTTCGTATTGGTAAAGGGGCGGTCGTTGCAGCAGGTGCAGTTGTGACCAAAGATGTGGAAGCGAACGCTGTTGTTGCCGGAACCCCTGCGAAATTCTTAAAATATAAAGATGAAAAGACGTTTGATAAAACGAAGATTTTGGAGGATTTACGAGGATGAGTGAATTAACCAAAACGGTGGTCCATCATCGCCGTACGCTCCATCAAATTCCGGAGTTAGCGTTTGACTTATTTAAAACCCATCAATATGTAAAAGACGTTTTGACCTCACTAGGTCTCGAGATTAAAGTGTATGCCAAAACAGGAATTGTTGCGGCAGTCAAAGGGGTTACCGAGGATTATATTGCGTTTCGATCAGACATGGATGCCCTTCCTGTTAGCGAACAAACCGGTGTTTCGTTTGCCTCCACGCATCCAGGAGCGATGCATGCTTGTGGTCATGATGGTCATATGAGTATTTTATTAGGCTTTGCTCAGTGGTTATCAACACAAAAGGTTCATCAGTCTGTCTTACTTATTTTCCAACCGGCTGAAGAAGGCCCGGGTGGCGCTAAAGTCATGATTGATGAAGGATTGTTTCAAGATTTTAAGGTGAAATCTATTTTTGGTTTTCACGTGTATCCTGAACTCGAAGAAGGACTTGTAGGATTGGTCGAAGGACCGATGATGCCACAAAATGCTGAGTTTGATTTGACCGTTACAGGACTATCTGCTCACGGGGCACAACCCCATAAAGGAATTGATGCGATTGTCGCAGCAAGTCAATTGGTGCAATCGTATCAAACGATTGTTGCAAGAAGTACTCATGCCCTTCAAGCAGCCGTTGTGACGATTGGAACGATTTCTGGTGGAGAAGCACGTAATATCATTGCCGGTGAAGTGAAACTTTCGGGAACGATTCGTGCGTACGATCCTGCAACCTATGAGTTGATTAAATCAAGAATGAATGAAATTGTTGCAGGGATTGAATCGATGTATGGTGTGTCGATTGATAATCAAATTGTCGATTATTATCCACCTGTCATTAATGATAAAGGATTAGTTTCGAAGGTTGCTTCGAGTTTAGATGCTTCTCAGTATCGTTACGTGGAACCAATGATGTTTAGTGAAGATTTTGCTTTTTATCAACAAGTTGTTCCAGGATGTTTCATGATGCTTGGGACGATGAATGAAGCCAAAGGTTTCACGGCACCGCTCCATAATAATAAGTTTAATTTTACGGATGAAGTGCTAATGAAAGGGATCGAAACCTACCAAGCCATTAGCCGTACGTTAGAAATAGTTAAATAAGTTTGATGAATAATGTCGTTAAAAATATTTATGAGTTAATCGGACAAACCCCGGTCTACCAGTTTCCGACCAGTGCGGACATGGCAGACATTTTTGTCAAACTCGAATGGTTTAATCCCGGGGGAAGTATCAAAGACCGTATCTCATTATCGATGATTCAAGATGCGATATCTCAAGGGAAATTAAAACCTGGCGATACGATTGTTGAGCCCACCAGTGGAAATACTGGAGTTGGCGTGGCGATGATTGCCGCACAAATGGGGTTTAAATCGGTCATCATCATGCCGGAGTCTGTCTCGGTAGAACGGATTAAGATTTTAAAAGCGTATGGCGCAGAAGTGATCCTAACGCCAAAAGACGAAAGTATGGAAGGCTCGATTGCGATTGCGGATAAATTGGAGCAAGAAAAAGGCTATGTCCAATTAAAACAATTTGATAATCCGGCCAATCCCAAAGCCCATTACGAAACAACTGCGTTAGAAATTATGACGCAAGTTCCCACAATTACTCACTTTGTCATCGGAAGTGGAACCGGCGGGACCTTATCGGGAGCTGGTAAAAGGTTGAAAGAAGATAAAGGCGTTAAACTTATCGCCGTTGAACCCGAGACATCGGCTGTGATGCAGGGAAAACCCTCACTGGGTCATAAGATTCAAGGAATTGGTCCAGGGTTTGTTCCTAGTATTGTGGATGTGAGCTTATTTGATGAACTGCGTACAATCAAGGATTCAGAAGCGATTGAAATGGCACGAATCCTGGCGAAAGATTATGGACTCCTTGGTGGATTTTCTACCGGATGTAATATTGCTGCAAGTATCAAGTTAGCCAAAGAGCTGGGACCTGGATATACCATTGTAACTGTCTCTGCGAGTAACGGGGAACGCTATTTATCCACAACATTATTCGAAGAAAAAGACGCCTAATTATGGCGTCTTCGTTTCTTCCAAGGAACATATTTCATCAATGTTACTAGGTCGGTCTTCTTTTAGGATGATTCTTGCGGGTATCCCAACTGCGGTTGCGCCAGCGGGGACGTCCACTAAGACTACGGCATTGGCACCGACTTTAGCGTCTTTGCCTATCTTGATGTCGCCAAGTACTTTAGCGCCAGCGGCGATCATCGCCCCATCGCATAATGTAGGATGACGTTTGGCGGTCGTTTCATTCCCACGGCCCCCTAAGGTAACACCTTGATAAATGGTTACATCATTACCGATGACGGTTGTCTCACCAATGACAACCCCAAAGCCGTGGTCGATAAACAATCCTTTCCCAATTTTCGCTCCAGGATGAATTTCAATTCGGGTTAAAAAGGTTCCGATATTCATAATGATTTTTGCCAGTAACTGCAGACGAATCATATAGAAGAATCGAGCAATGCGATACCAAAACAAGACATGAAGTCCTGGATACGTCAGGATTACTTCTAAATAGCTCTTGGCCGCAGGATCACTTTGTCTAATTCGTTTGATGGTATAAAACATGATGGCCTCCATTAGTATTATAGGCTTCTTGTCAATCAAGCACGAGAATAAGGCTTATGAGTTTAGTATAATAAGATAGGTGAAAGTATGTATGAAATTAGTGCGAAAAATTTAGCCGGTGAAACCGTTGAGCTTACTCAATATCAACAACAAGTCATCTTAGTTGTTAACACTGCTAGTAAATGTGGATTTACCCCTCAATTTGAAGGCTTAGAATCCTTATACCAAGAATTTAAGGACCAAGGATTTGTGATCCTCGGTTTTCCATCAAACCAATTTTTAAACCAAGAACCTCTTGATGCTAAAGGCATAGAAGAGTTTTGTAGTTTGGTCTATCCTGTTAGCTTTCCGATGTTTGACAAGATTGATGTGAATGGGAAAAACCGCCACGCTCTCTATGAATGGCTCATTGCCAATCAGCCCCCCAAAGGCACAAAGAAAATTAAGTGGAACTTCACGAAGTTTCTCATTAATAAAGAAGGTCAAGTCGTCGGTCGTTATGAACCCCGAACCAAACCCGAAGCGATTCGTGATGACATTATGAAGTGGCTGTGATGCTTTCGTTATCGAAACGCATTGAATCGATGCAAGCATCACCGATTCGTAAACTTGTTCCGTATTCCGATCTTGCTAAACAAAGAGGAATTGGGGTGTATCACTTAAATATTGGTCAACCTGATATTGAGACGCCACCTGCATTTTTTGATGCGGTTAAGAACTTTAATGAACCGGTCGTTAGCTACATGCACTCGGGCGGTCTACCTTTGTTAAAAGAAGCAGTTGCTACGTATTACCAGGGCCTCAATTATCCGTATCAAGCCAAAGACATTTTAATTACCACCGGAGGAAGTGAAGCCTTAAGTTTTGCGATAACGGCAGTATGCGATCCCAGTGATTCGATCTTAATTCCCGAACCGTTTTATACCAACTATAATGGCTTCAGTGAAGCGAGCGGAGTTCACGTGATTCCGATTCCCACCTCGTTTGAGGATGGATTTCGTTTACCTAGTATTGAAGTCATTAAATCACTTGTTCAACCAAACACAAAAGCCATCTTACTGAACAACCCGGCCAATCCTACCGGGGTTGTATTATCAAGTGAAGAACTTAATACCGTTAAGACACTAGCGTTAGAACATGGGTTATTTATTATCTTGGATGAAGTATACCGAGAGTTTATCTATGACGGAGAATTTAATACCCTTGCGGTTGATCCTGAGATTAACCAGCAAGTCATTGTGATCGATAGTGTTTCCAAACGATTCAGTGCATGTGGGGCCCGAATTGGAAGTGCAGCGAGCTTACATCCTACGATTATTTCCAACATGCTAAAGATGGGTCAAAGTAGACTTAGTGTTGCCACCTTGGAACAAGTGGCTGCGGTAGAACTTTACCGACTTCCCTATTCTTACTTCGTGGGGGTTCGTCAAGAATACGAACGCCGACGAGATATTGTGATGGAAGAACTAGGTGGGATTGCTGAGATAAAAATCAGAACCCCTCAAGGAGCCTTCTATGTGATGGCCGACATTGGGGTTGATAGCGAAGCCTTTGCGATTTGGATGTTAGAATCGTTTCATCAAAACCAGCAAACGGTCATGGTCGCCCCAGGGAGTGGATTTTATGCCACCCCAGGAAAAGGGTCGACAGAGATTCGAATTGCCTATGTGATTGGCGGGGAACAACTTCGTCATGCATGCCAAATACTCGTAGCAGGACTCACGAAATTCAAAGCGGATTCAACTGCTCGTTGAAACCGCTTTTTTCTTTTGTTATCCTTACCTTGTGTCACCGATGGAGGAAGTATGGATCCACTACAAATGGTCCAGGAACAAATCCGATTAGCTCTAGAGCAAATGAATCATGAACCCATTGTTTATGAACTCCTTGCTGAACCCAAACGTTTTTATGATTATATGTTTCCTGTCCGGATGGATAACGGGCAGATCCGATTATTTAAAGGGTATCGTTCCCAACATAATGATGCGCTAGGTCCCAACAAAGGGGGTCTGCGTTTTCATGAGTC
>CAYTXT010000013.1:11886-20600 GCA_964442245.1 uncultured Candidatus Izemoplasmatales bacterium | reverse complement strand
GTCAAACGCTTGGGCTTGACCAATGTCACGATAACAACCGAAGATGCAGCTCGATTAGCCGATGTGTACCCGGCTGAATCGTTCGATCGTGTTCTACTCGATGCTCCTTGTACCGGGTGGGGGGTCATCTCTCGTAAACCTGAAATTAAGTATTTTACCTCGAGTGAAAAACAAGATGCCTTGATTCAAATACAAATCTCACTCTTAGATGTCGCAAGTACATTGGTGAAAACAGGTGGAATTCTTGTATACTCTACTTGTACCTTGAATAAAGGGGAAAACGAAGTTCAAGTGAAAAAGTTTATCACTCGACATCCTGAGTTTACCTTGCTTGACGAGTCGCTCCTCTTACCCCATACGTACCACACGGATGGCTTTTATATCGCCACCTTACGAAAAGGAACCATATGATCACAAGTTATCCCTATGATGAATTAGAACAATTAGTGGTCGAACTCGGAGAAAAACCATACCGAGCTCGTCAAATCTATGAATGGGTGTATCAGCATCAGGTCACAAGTTATGACCAGATGACGAATCTCCCTCTTTCGTTTCGCGAAAAATTAGAAGAGATTGCGCCGTTTCAAGCGCTTGATTTAGCCACCAAACAAGTTAGTTTGGATGGCACCGAAAAGTTTTTATTTCGCCTTCATGATGGCCATTTGATTGAATCGGTCTTAATGGTCTATGACTGGGGGCATTCCATTTGTATTACCACCCAAGTTGGTTGCAATATCGGTTGTAGTTTCTGTGCGTCGGGGTTACTCGGAAAATCTCGAGATTTAACCTCGGGAGAAATTGTTGCGCAAGTGTTAGAAGTTGAACGCTTAAGTGGCAAAAAAATTAGTAATATTGTTGTTATGGGTATTGGCGAACCGTTCGATAACTTTGACAATTTAATGAAGTCTCTTTATACGATCAATCACCCATGGGGATTAAACATTGGAGCCCGTCATATTACGGTATCCACCAGTGGGATCGTGCCAATGATTTATAAATTTGCGGATTTAAAAACACAGTTTAACTTAGCGTTAAGCTTACATGCGCCAAATAATGAACTTCGCACAAAACTAATGAAGGTCAATAAGGCATATCCGCTTGCAGACGTGATGGAAGCGATTAAGTATTATGTGAAAACGACCAATCGCCGTATTACGTTTGAATACATCATGCTAAACGGCGAGAATGATTTACCGCAATATGCGCATGAATTATCGGATTTGATTCGTGGGATTAATGCGTATGTCAATTTAATTCCGTATAACGCGGTTAGTGAACTTAAATATGCACGAAGTGACAAACATGTGATGTTAGAGTTTTATGACATCTTAAAAAAACGAGGGATTACCTCAACCTTGCGTCAAGAAAAAGGACATGACATTGCAGCGGCCTGTGGCCAATTACGCAGTGTGAATCTATGATTCAAGGACTGATTACAAAACTAACCGGTGGCTTATACACCGTGAAGACCGATGAAGGTATCGTTGAACTAAAACCCAAGGGTGTGATGCGTCATGAGAACATCTCTCCGATGGTGGGCGATCATGTCATCTTGCATGAAGGCTGGATTAGTGAAGTCTTGGACCGAAAGAACCAACTTCGCCGTCCGCCAATTTCCAACATCGATCAAGTCTTACTGGTCTTTAGTGCCGTTGAACCTGAGTTTTCGTTTAAATTATTAGACCGATTACTTGCTCATGCTGCTCATGCAGGGATAGACCCGGTGATTATTGTCACCAAGCTCGATTTAATCAAGAAAGAGCAAGAACAAGAACTCGTATCAACGTTAGAATATTATCGAAGCTTTGCCCCGATTTATTTGACTTCCCTTGCCAATCCGAATCATGAGATTAGTAAGATGTTTGCGAACAAAGTGAGTGTCTTTGCGGGTCAATCTGGCGTCGGAAAAAGCACACTGATTAATGTTCTCAGTGGAACGACGATTGAAACACAAGCTATATCCCAAGCCCTAGGTCGAGGAAAACACACCACCAGACATTCCGAACTACTTCCGTTACTTGGCGGTTATGTTGGCGATACTCCCGGCTTTGGCTCATTAGACTTTGAGAAGTGGAGTTTGGAAGATTTACGTGATAGCTTTAGTGATTTTGTCTCTTTAGCAGACAATTGTAAATTTCGTGGTTGTTATCACCACGCAGAACCTGGTTGTGCCGTAAAAGAACATGTCTTAGCTAGTCGACATGAAAATTATTTGATGTTTATGACAGAAATTGATGAAATGAAGAAGTGGTAACTATGATTGCACCGAGTTTATTAGCCAGTGATTTTTCCAATGTTCAAGCAACGCTTCAACAACTATCCGATCAAGGCGTCACCTGGTTACACCTTGATGTCATGGACGGTGTTTTTGTTGATACGATCACGTTTGGACCCCAGTTTATTAAGCAACTTCGTCCCCATACGAACATGTTTTTAGATACGCATTTAATGATTACGAATCCAGAAAAACACATTAAAGCGTTTGCGGACGCGGGTTCTGATTTGATTACTTTTCATGTCGAAGCAACCGATAATCCCAAAGCTTGTATCGATTTAATCCATCAACACGGAAAACAAGCAGGAATTAGTATTAAACCGAATACCCCTGTTTCTGCAATTACTCCTTATTTAAACGATGTTGAATTGGTATTAATTATGTCTGTTGAGCCGGGTAAAGGCGGCCAATCGTTTCTTCCTAGTGCGTTAGAAAAACTAGCATCCCTTCAAGGCGGCGATTATGAGTTGCAAGTGGATGGGGGAATTAATCAAGAGACTGCCAAGGCTTGTATCTCAGCAGGAGCGACCAACTTAGTCGTTGGAACGTACTTATTTCAAGATTTAAACCGCTTCAAGGAGCTATCCTCTCTTGAACGTTAATATTGTTGCTGGAGCACCAAACCCTTATGTTCCGGTATTAGATGGAATGGTGATTGCGGTCGACCGCGGCGTTCAAGTTTGTTTAGAAAAAAACATCAACATTGATTTAGCCGTTGGGGATTTTGATAGTGTGGATTCTGCCTTGCTCAAAGGCTTGGCTGTTAAAAAATTAAACAAAGAAAAAGATGAGACGGATTTACAAGTCGCCATCGAAGAAGCATTAAAACACCAACCAAGTAAGATTTATTTATATGGCGTAACTGGCGGTCGCTTGGACCACTATGAAGCAGCACTAAAATATTTGGCTAAGGGACCAATAACGATTATTGATGCCTTTAATAAAATTACAATGAAGTCTGGCGACTTTAATGTAGTGAGTCCAGATTATGTTTCTTTTTTTCATTATTCGGGAGAACCGATGATTACCTTAAAAGGATTTAAATATCCTTTGAAGAAATATGTACTTAATCCGTTTGATACGAAGTGCATCTCCAATGAAGTCCTACCGGGCGGTGGAAGTGTTTCGATTACTGGCGGACATGTTTTAATGATGATTAGTAAGGATGTAATATGAAATATATTGGCTTAGTTATCGTTTTATTACTTGCAGCTTGTGCTCCACTTGATCCGGTTCTAGTGGATGGCGAGATGGTTCGTTATTGTAACGATCCCTTATTAGAAGAAGGTGAACCATGCATCACCGATGACCGGGGAACTTTTCTTGGTTTCATGGTAGGTAGTGTTGTCTTTCTATCAAGCATTTCAGGCATTGGATACTATTACTTCAATAAAAAAAGGGACTCGTAAGAGTCCCTTTATTGTTATACGCGGTTTAATTTGCCCGATTTCAATCCACGAGCACTGACGAATACGGTTTTGATTTTTCCGTCTTCTTCAATTTTCACTTTTTGTAAGTTCGGTTTGAACGTACGTTTTGTGCGTGTTAATGAGAAGGGTTTATTATTCCCAGTTATTCTTTTTTTACCAGTAACATAACATTCTTTAGCCATCAGTCGAACCTCCTACCTGATACGTGCATTACACTATACCATACCTATGAATTTATGTGCAAGAGATACCGTATCGACACCTTTTTGATTATGGTATAATGGTAACGCTGTAAAAAACGAGGTGAGACCTTGAGTACAACAAAACTAAATGGCCTACTACTCAAATCCTTATATGAGAGTGGCGCAAATAACTTAACCAATGACTATCGTCGGATTGACGATTTAAACGTATTTCCTGTTCCGGATGGCGACACTGGAACCAACATGCAACTCACAATTAATTCAGGTGTCAAAGAGATTAAAGGAGATGTTCATGACTCGATCCATGAGATGAGCAAGAAATTCTCCCGTGGGTTATTAATGGGGGCGCGAGGCAACTCGGGCGTCATTTTATCGCAGCTCTTTCGTGGACTATACTTAGGCTTTGAAGAAAAGAAAAGCGTTAAAGCCTTAGAATTGGTATCAGCCTTTGAAGCCGGGTACAAACAAGCATATAAATCAGTAATGAACCCTGTGGAAGGTACGATGTTAACGGTGGCTCGTGAAGCGACCGAACATGTGATGGCCACCATTAAAGCAACGGACTCCATTGAAAAAGTCTTTGAAGAATATATTAAGGGCGCACGTAAAAGTTTAGACAATACCCCCAACCTTTTAGACAAGCTAAAAGAAGCAGGGGTTGTGGACTCTGGCGGGGCTGGATATCTCTTAATTGTTGAAGGGATGTATCAAGCCTTAATCGGAAAACCAGTTCAACTTCAAGAACAAAGCGACTATGTTTCTGATTCCGCGGCGGCTCATTTAGATAATGATGAGTTTGGGTACTGTACTGAATTTATCATTCGTACCGAGTCGGATGAAGATGTTGAAGGACTACTACGTGAGCAATTACCGAATTTAGGCGATTCGATCGTGGTTGTTCAAGATGATGACTTGGTCAAAGTTCACCTTCATACATTAACCCCAGGCGATGCCTTAAACATTGCTCAGCGATATGGGGAGTTTGTCACATTAAAGATTGAAAATATGCAAGTTCAACATGAGACCATTTCTCATTCTGAGCTCCATGACCATGCGGCTCACACTGGCCCACGTAAGAAATATGGAATTGTGGCAGTTGCTGTTGGGGAAGGATTAACCAATCTCTTTAAACAGTTTGGTGTTGACGTTGTCGTCTCTGGCGGTCAATCGATGAACCCATCGACTGAAGATTTGGTCAAAGCCATTCAACGAGTCAATGCCGATCATGTCCTGGTCTTTCCCAATAATAAAAATATCTTACTTTCTGCCGACCAAGCGGTCGATTTAATTAGTGACCAAGAAGTCCTTGTCGTTCCAACCGTGAATCTTGCTCAAGGATACTCGGCCTTAAGTATTATGGATTTAAATCCAGAACCGGAAGAAATTGTTGAAGTCATCTTAGAATCAATTGAAAATGTTCAAGCGGGTGAAATCACCTATGCGGTTCGCGACAGTGAAGTCAAAGGTCTTAAGATCAAAGACGGTGACTGGATGGGTCTTAAAAACGGCGACATTATTGTGGCCAACGCCAGTGTATTAGACTGTGCGAAGGACTTATTATCGAAACTAATGAGTGACGATTGTGAAATCGTGACAGTACTCGTCGGTGACAACGCCGGAAGTGATGAAGTTGATTACTTGCAGGAATGGATTGGCGAAGCCTTTCCGGATGTTGAAGTGGATGTCATTGAAAGTGGTCAACCACTATATAAATTTATCTTTGCTTGTGAATAATGACCGCCCTTGGGCGGTCTTTTTCTTTGTTATAATAAGGCATGTCCTTACGAGACTTAAAAGGCGTGGGCGAAACCACGTATCAGCATTTACTTGAGCTTGGCATTACCAAACCAGAAGACCTACTTTGGTATGCTCCGCGCCGTTATCAAACGTATCAGCTTGGCCTAAAAAAAGGCCAATGTACCGTTGAGGCGTACGTCGTTTCAGCACCAACCACAAGTCGGGTTAAGGGAAACTTACAAATCCTTCGCTTTGAAGCATTGATTGAAAATCAAACGATTAAATGCACCTTGTTTGGTCGTAACTATATGGCGAATCAACTTCAACCAGGGGTTACTAAATATTTAACTGGAACCTTTGACAATGGGTTTACCATCCAAGAAGTACAGAATCAGTTTCAAGAGGTTCGCCCGGTGTATAAAACCGGTGGGGTAAAAAGCCATATTTTAAGTGGACTGATTGATCAAATGCTCGCCAAATCGGTGCCCCAAGAAACCCTTGCTGAGATTCATTTATCAGAATATAAACTGTTACCGATTGCTCAGTATTTACCACTGCTTCATCATCCTCGTACGATAGACGACGTGAAACATGTAATGCGCCGTGCGAAGTATGAAGAGCTGTTATATTATCAACTCCTTGCAAAGTACATGCGTAGCTTAGATCAAACCAGTGATGCTAGCCTGACGTTTTCTAGTGCAAAGATTAATCAATTTATCGCCAGCTTGCCGTTTGCCTTAACCACAGGGCAAACGACAGTCGTTCGAGAAATACTGGCTGATTTACATGCGAAGCATCCGATGTACCGCTTGCTCCAAGGCGATGTCGGAAGTGGAAAAACGGTGGTCGCGATGATTGCAATGATTGCTGCCGTTGAAGCCGGCTATCAGGCGGTTTTGATGGTGCCAACGGATATCTTAGCTTCACAGCATTACCGCACCTTTTTAAAACTAGCTAAAAACTACCAAACTGTATTACTTACTAGGACACATAAATCGAAAGAGATTTATCAAGAGATTTCCTCTGGCAAAGCTCAAATTATTATCGGCACACATGCCTTGTTCCAAGAAGCGGTCGATTATCATAAGGTTGGCTTAGTGGTGGCGGATGAACAGCATCGTTTTGGCGTGGAACAACGTAAAGCCATGCTACAAAAAGCCATTCATGCGAACTTGTTATCGATGAGTGCAACGCCCATTCCACGAACCTTAGCGATTGGCTTATTTGGTGATATGGATGTGTCTACAATTGAAGAATTACCCAAGAATAGACTTCCGATTACTACCAAGGTTGTGCCACTCAGTGAATTAAAAAGCGTGTTGACCTTTGTCCAAGAACAAATTAAGGCCAAGCGTCAAACGTATGTTGTTACCTCAGTGATTGAAGAAAGCACGCAAGGAATGCTCGATGCCGTGCGCACCAAAGACTTACTTGCGAGTAAACTCAAAGGCCGTGTTGAGCTGCTTCATGGCAAGATGGTCTCTGATGAAAAGGACCGAGTGATGAATCAGTTTAAACAAGGACAAATCGATGTCCTCGTTTCCACTACGGTCATTGAGGTTGGTGTCGATGTTCCTAATGCTACGGTGATGATTATTTTTGATGCTCAGCGCTTTGGGTTATCTCAACTTCATCAATTACGGGGACGGATTGGTCGTGGTGATCAACAATCGTATTGTTTCCTGGTCTATCAAGAGTCGAGTGAGGAATCGATGGACCGACTGAATATATTAGAAACGACCCACAATGGGTTTGCGATTGCCGAAGAAGATTTAGCGATTCGAGGCCCAGGAGAATTTTTAGGAAATCAGCAAAGTGGGTTTCCTCAATTTCGCTTTTCGGACTTGATTGCGGATATCAAGATCTTACAGATCGCCGCCAAGGACGCTGAGGATATCGTGTATAATAAACAACGCAGTGAGTATCAAATTTATCATCAGTATTTAACTAAAAAAGTAGGTGAAAGTCATGATTCACATCGCGATTGATGGAATGGGCGGCGACAACGCGCCAGAAATTACGGTTAAAGGAGCAGTTCAGGCATTAGCGGTTCATCCCGATGTCTCTATTTTGCTTTATGGAGATGAAGCTAAACTAAAGCCGTATTTAACATACTCAGACCGAATCAAGATTATCCATACCAAAGACATGGTCAGCATGGATGAAAAAGAAGCCATTAATGCCATGCGTCATGATAAAACCAGTTCCCTCGCGATGGCGATGCAAGCCGTGAATCAAGGCGAAGCACAAGCGGTCGTCTCTGCGGGTCCTACGGGACCGATGGTAGCTGGAGCCCATGTGATTTTAAAACGTATCAAAGGGATGAAGCGCACTGCGCTCATGCCGATTTTGAATTCGAATGGCACGTATAAATTATTGCTGGATGTAGGGGCAAACATTGAAACCAAACCGGAACACTTGGTTCAATATGCCACCGCAGCCACCATTTATTGTAAGTACGTCTTAGGGGTTTCTACTCCTACAGTCGGACTATTAAATAATGGGTCAGAAGAAGGCAAAGGCCGCGAGCTCGAACAAGAAGCCTATCAACTTCTCAAAGCAACCCCAGACATTTCGTTTGTTGGTAATGTCGAAGCCAAAGGTTTTTTTGAGAGTGACGTCAACATTTACATTACCGATGGATATACCGGCAATGCCGTCTTAAAAGCGATTGAGGGAACCTTAAAAACATTCTCAAATGGCTTAAAATCAGAAATTAAAAAATCTCCGTTAAGTATGCTCGGTGCGGTATTAATGAGTAAAAGCTTACGCGGCGTGAAAAAATACTTCCAAGTCGCCACTGGTGCGATTTTACTTGGAGTCAATGGTGCGGTAATTAAAGCCCATGGGTCGAGCACCGCGGAAGAATTTGCCAGTGCGATTGATCAAGCGATTGATATTGCCAAAGGCGATGTTGTGGCGCGTTTACGTAAAGCCTTAGAGGATGAAGTTGAAGCCGTATAGTCAAATGGTTGAGGAGTTTGAGGCGAAGTATGGGCTTCATTTTCTCAATAAAGAATTACTCGTCCAAGCTTTTACGCATTCAAGTTATGCGAATGAGCATGGAAC